>JBOGSL010000084.1:0-1799 GCA_050695395.1 Chloroflexota bacterium
CTGTATGGGCTCGCCTTCATGGGCGGGTGGCTCGAGCAGATGAGCGGATTTACCGACAGCGCGCGTCTCGCCTCGGTGGGAGTCGTGACGAGCCTCATCATGCCGAGCGAAGCGATCTGGCGACGCGCGGAGTTCGACATGCAGAGCCCGCTCGCCGGAGCGCTGCCGTTCTCGCCATTCGCCACGGTGTCCATTCCGAGCCGCGTCATGATCGGCTACGCGGTGGTGTACCTGCTGATCGCTCTGATACTGGCGCTGTACCACTTTCAGAGAAGGGACTTGTGAGCTTGCTCCCCCGCTTGAAGCCATACCGGGAGACGCACGCTGGCGCCTTCGCGAGCACTGGACCCTTCTCGGGGATGATACGACTATCGGACAGGGTGCAAAATTGTCGCCGACCACACTCGCGGCCTAAATCTCTCACCGACGGAGGCTCCATGAAACTCCCGGCCCGCTTTGCGCTGATCCTTGGCTGTCTTCTTCTGATGTTTTCCGGTGCCGTAGCCGCGCGCCGCTCCGCCGTCGCCAATCATCTGCTGAAGACCTATCATTACGGCCCGGCCGTGGGCGCCAATGGCGAATACTTTGATTACATCACCGTCGATTCCGCGGCGCGCCGCGTCTATCTCGGCCGCGGCACCGAGGTCCAGGTCATCGACGCCGACACCGGCAAACTCCTCGGCCGCATCACCGGTTTCAAGCGCCAGCATGGCGTGGCTATCTCGCACCGCTTCAATCGTGGCTTCATCACCGACGGTGGCGCCGGCACCGTCACCATCTTCGATCTTCGCACCCTGAAGCGCATCCGCACGGTCACCGCGCAGCCTGATGCCGACTGTGTCGTCTACGATCCCGTCTCCCGCCGCGGCTTTACCATGAACGGTGACCCCCACAGCTCCACCGTCTTCGACCCCCGCACTGCAGAGTGGTCAAGACCATCCCGCTGGGCGGCGCGCCCGAATTCGCCGTCGCTGACGGTCGCGGCATGATCTATGCCAATCTCGCCAGCGCCAACCAAGTCGTCGCCATCGACACCCGCACGATGACGATCAAGTCCCGCTGGTCCAGCGCCCCCCCGCGGGCCATCCTACCGCCATGGCCATCGACCCCGTCCATCGCCGCCTGTTTAGCGCCGGCCGCAATCCCGCCATGCTCGACATCCTGGACGCCGACACCGGCAGGGTCATCCAGTCGTTTCCCATCACCGATGGCGTGGATGCCGCCCGCTACGATCCGGTCACGCGCGACGTGTTCGTTTCCACCTTCACCGGACGCCTGCACGTTTTCCACGAAAACTCGCCTGGTAGTTTCACTGCGCTGCCTGCCGTCACCACCGAGATGGGCGCCAAGACCATGGGCGTCGATCTCAAGACCCACAACGTCTTCGTGGATCGGCCAATTTCACCCCGTCCTCGCGCCGTCCTCGGCACCTTTCGCGTCCCGGTTTACGGCCGGTAACGACCGCGTCCCGTCGTGGCACACGAGGCCGCTCCGAATGGTGGCGGGTATGTCGCATGTGCTGGTGTACGGCGGCGATGTTTTGTGGGGCAGCATTTCTGGGCCCGCGGATATTTCGTCTCGACCGTAGGTCGAGACGAGGAAGTGATCCGAGCATACATCCGCAACCAGGAACGGGAGGACGAGCGCTTGGATCAGATGAATTTGTTGCGCTAATGGGCCACCTGGTGGTGGCCCGAAGGGATCGGGGCCGCGTTAGCGACCCCGTATAGCCGCTTTGAGCGGCTCACTTTTCGAAAGCCCCCGGCTCTGCACGGCATAGCCGAAGATGGCGATGGACC
>JBOGSL010000085.1:0-4478 GCA_050695395.1 Chloroflexota bacterium
TCTCTGAACTGGTTCAGTAGCTGATTCACTTCTTGCACAGAGGTGCCGCTTCCGCGGGCGATTCTCTTCCGCCGGCTGCCATCAATGATCGCCGGCTCGCGCCGTTCGCCGATCGTCATGGAAAAGATGATCGCCTCGATCCGCTTGATATCCTTGTCCTCCACCTGCGGCAAGCCACCAAGCTGTTTGGCAGCCCCTCGCATCCCCGGCATCAACTCTAGAATTTGAGAGATCGGTCCCATTTTTCGAACCTGCTGCATCTGCTGTAGAAAGTCCTCGAGATTGAAGCTCGCGGTCCGCATTTTCTTCTCGAGCTTCTTGGCCTGGTCTTCGGTGAAGCTCTCCTGCGCCTTCTCGATAAGGGAGAGCACGTCGCCCATGCCGAGGATGCGCTGAGCTAGACGATCGGGGTGGAAGACCTCGAGAGCGTCGGTCTTCTCCCCGACCCCCATGTACTTCACGGGCACGCCGGTTACGGCTCGAATCGATAGGGCCGCGCCTCCCCTTGCGTCGCCGTCCATCTTGGTGAGTACCAATCCGGTGAGCGGCACGGCTTCGTTGAACTCGCGAGCCGCGTTCACCGCGTCCTGCCCGGTCATGGCGTCTGCCACGAGAAGCGTCTCGTCAGGCTTGACCTTCTTTTCGATCGCCTGCAGCTCGCGCATCATCTCCTGATCGATGTGCAGCCGCCCAGCCGTGTCCAGAATCACGGCTGAATACGCCTTCTCGCGAGCATGTTGGACGGACTTCTGCGCGATGTTGACCGGGTTACCTTGCGTGCCCTCACTGTAAACCGGGATCTGGAGCTGCTTGCCCAGCGACTGGAGCTGATCAATGGCCGCCGGACGATAGACGTCGAGAGCCGCCAGCAACGGGTGATGGCCCTGCTTGCGCAGTGCGAGCGCGAGTTTCGCCGCGGTAGTCGTCTTGCCTGAGCCTTGAAGACCAGCGAGAAGGATGACGGTTGGCGGCGTCCCGGTGAGATTCAATCCGGCCGGCTCGCCGAGCATCGCCGCAAGCTCCTCGTGTACGATCTTCACCACCTGCTGGCCTGGCGTGAGGCTCTGCATCACCTCGGCACCAACGGATCGCTCCTTGACGCGTGCCACGAATTCCTTCACCACCTTGAAGTTCACGTCCGCTTCCAGCAACGACATGCGGATCTGGCGCATCGCCAGGTCGACATCCTTTTCGGTGAGTGCCCCCTTGCTTCGAAGTCCCTCGAAGACATCGTTGAGGCGGTCAGTCAGCGCATCAAACATCGTTTTCTCTCTCAGGCGAAAAGGGCATTCACAAAAGCCAGATGATCGAACCGGGCGAAGTCTTCCACTTGCTCGCCGGTACCCACAAACCAGATTGGCACACCCAGTTCATTGAGTACCGAAAACGCCACGCCTCCCTTTGCGGTGCCGTCCAGCTTGGCCAGGACGATCCCGTCCACCTGCACGCTCTGAAGAAACTGCTTCGCCTGGAGGATGGCATTCTGTCCCGTCGTGGCCTCCAGCACCAAGAGAGACACGATCGGCGCCTCCGGGCTAGCCTTCCGCACCACGCGCTTGATCTTCTGCAGTTCTTCCATCAGGTTGAACTTGGTGTGCAGCCGTCCGGCAGTATCAACCAGCGTAAAGTCGACGTGTCGGGCGGATGCTGCTTTGACTGCATCGAAGACTACCGCCCCGGGATCGGCGCCATCTTGGTGGGCAACTAACGGCGTCTTTGTGCGATCGGCCCAGATCCGTAGCTGATCGATGGCCGCGGCACGGAAGGTATCCGCGGCGGCCAGCAGGGACGTTCTGCCCCGGCGGCTAAGGTAGGCGGCGAGCTTGGCAGTACTGGTGGTCTTTCCGGAGCCGTTTACTCCAACCATGAGCACCACGGTCCCCGATGGCATCTCGGCCAGTTCAGGGTTCTCACGCCCTAGAACCTCCACCATCTGCCTGCGAATGGCCGTCTCGGCCTCGACCGGAGTCTTCAATTCGTCGCGTTCCACCAGGCGACGCGCGTCTTCCACCAGTGCGGCGGCGGTGGCGTGCCCGACGTCCGCCTGAATGAGCAGCTCCTCCAACTCTTCCCAGGTCTCGGCCGTGATGACAGGCTGGCGAAACAGCCCCGAGATACGGCCGAACACGCCTTCGCGCGTTTTAGCCGCCGCCTGGGCCATGTCATCTCTGTCGTGGCTGACGGACACGTCTCTCATCACCTTCCACTCATGAAAAACACACCGCCCCTGCCGGAGCGGTGTGCTCGCTACCCGAAGTATATCAAGGTAGTCTGAACGGAGCTCGGCTAGCTTTCCTTCGTTTCGTACTCCTTTTGCAGCTCTTTCACCACCGCCGGGTCGGCCAGCGTAGTGGTGTCTCCCAACACCCGCCCCTCGGCAATGTCTCGCAGCAGCCGGCGCATGATTTTGGCGCTGCGGGTCTTGGGCAGGTCGCTCGTAAAGATGATCTGCTCGGGCCGCGCAATGGCCCCGATCTTCTGCACTACATGCTGCTTTAGCTTGGTGCGCTCCGCCTCGTCCGGCTTCACACCCGGTTTCAGCGTGGCGAACGCGGCGATTGCCTGGCCCTTGATGCGGTCCTCCGTGCCAACCACGGCGGCCTCGGCTACATCACCCGAATCAACCAGCGCGCTTTCCACTTCCCAGGTGCCTATGCGATGTCCTGAGACATTGAGCACATCGTCCACCCGCCCGATGATGGCGAAGTAACCGTTCTCCAGCTGTTTGGCCCCGTCGCCCGTAAAGTACTTGCCCGGGAACTTCGACCAGTACGTCTGGAAGTAGCGCTCGTCGTCGTTGAGGAAGGTTCGTAGCATCGACGGCCATGGCTTTGTGAGGCAAAGAAAACCGGCGCCAGTCCCCGGCTTAACGGGATTTCCCTTGTTATCGACGATCTCCGCGAACGTACCGGGGAACGGCTTGGTGGCCGAGCCGGGAATGGTGGTGGTGAGACCAGGTAGAGGCGTGATCATGATCGCCCCGGTCTCGGTCTGCCACCAAGTGTCGACGATGGGCCGATCGCCGTGGCCGATGTACTTGTTGTACCAAATCCAGGCTTCCGGATTGATCGGCTCGCCCACCGTACCGAGGACCCTCAACGACGAAAGGTCGTACTTCTCCGGAAACTCGGTGCCCCACTTCATGAAGGTGCGGATCGACGTGGGCGCCGTGTAGAAGATGTTTATCTTGTGCTTCTGGATCATCTCCCAGAAGCGCCCTTTGTCCGGGAAGTCCGGAGCGCCCTCGTACATGAAGTTGGTCACGCCATTGCAGAGCGGGCCGTACACGATATAGCTGTGTCCGGTGACCCAGCCGATATCAGCCGTGCACCAGTAGACGTCATCCTCTTTGGTATCGAACACCCAGTTGGTGGTCAGCGTGGTGCCGACCAGATAGCCTCCGGTCGTGTGGACGATGCCCTTCGGCTTTCCCGTGGTCCCGGAACTGTACAAGATGTACAACATGTGCTCGGAATCGAGTTGCTCGGGCTCGTTCTGATCGGAGGCATTCTGCATCAGCTCGTGCCACCAGAGATCGCGCCCCTGTTTCATGGTGATATTCGCCTGATCGCCTATGCGCCGATACACAATGACATGCTCTACGCTCGGCGTCTTATCCAGGGCCACGTCGACGTTCTTTTTGAGAGGGACATGGCTTCCCCGGCGCCACGCGGCATCCTGCGTGATCACTACCTTGGCCTGGGAGTCGTTGATTCGATCGATGAGGGAATCCGGCGAGAAGCCGCCGAATATGACGTTGTGCGGGCACCCTATACGGGCGCAAGCCAGCATCGCGATCGGCAGCTCCGGGACCATGCCCATGTAGATCGCGACGCGATCTCCAGTTTTCAGCCCCTGGCCCTTGAGCACGTTCGCAAACTTGCGAACCTCTTGTGCCAGATCGTTGTACGTTAGAACTCGTTGGTCACCGGGTTCGCCTTCCCAGATGATCGCCCGCTTAGTGCCACGGGAGCTAAGGTGGCGGTCCAGACAGTTGTAAGAAGCGTTAATCTTGCCGTTGACGTACCACTTCGCGTGCGGCAGATCCCACTCCAGCACCTTGTCCCATTTCTGGTACCAGTCCAGGATGCCGGCTTGTTTTTCCCAAAACCCCTCGTAGTCTTGAGCCGCCTCCTCGTAAATCTTCGGGTCGTTGATGTTCGCCTGTTTGGTGAATGATTCCTTTGGTGGATATTGTCGATTCTCGGCTAGCAGGACATCAATCTGATCAGAGACATCGGTGGTGGTCATACGTACCTCCTGGATCGGCAAATCTCCGGTGACCTGACCCAGCCTACACCCGCCGGTAGGCTCGGAGCGACGACAGTACATCGGTCGCGCGGAGACGTAGCTCGCGGCTCTGTCCCCGCGGCGCGAGCGAAGCGAGGGGCAACGAGACGGTCCACTCCAGCGAAGATTGGGCGAAGAGCTCCGGCATGCCGCGATGAACGTACGTCGGGGCGATATCGTGATGCGCC
>JBOGSL010000086.1:0-3480 GCA_050695395.1 Chloroflexota bacterium
TTGCGTGCTGAGCCCGAGCCTTCCCTATTCAGTTGTCAGATGCCGTCATATGTAACAACGCTTATGCAACGGAATTGTAACGGGAGTTGACATAAATTGCAAGCCATGTTACGTCGAGAACTACCCATGCCCGTCGCGAGACGATTCTATGAGTCGTCAAGAAGGTCATGCCGGTCCCGCTGCACGAATCGAGCCACGGTCAGTCGGCACTACAGATCGAACGGAGGACGCTTCTCTACCCCGTCGCGAGCGGAGAGGTTACTCGATCCTTTGAATGTCCGCCCCCAGCTGTCGCAGCCGCTCGTCGATTCGCTCGTATCCGCGATCGATCAGCTCGATATGCTCGATCTCGCTGCGTCCCTCGGCGATCAATCCAGCCATCACCAGCGCGATACCCGCACGGATGTCCGGGCTGGGGTGTTGGCCGCCCCTGAGCGGCGATGGTCCGGAAACCACAGCGCGGTGAGGGTCGGCGAGCACGATGTTGGCGCCCATCTGCACCAGTCGGTCGATGAAGAACATGCGGCCCTCGTACATCCAATCGTGCACGACCGTCATGCCCTGGGCTTGCGTGGCCAGGACGGTGAAGACGGACGAGAGATCGGTGGGAAAGCCAGGCCAGGTTCCGACTCTGATCTTAGGGATGGCTTGAAGGTGAGCCGGGGAGACGTCGAGGATCCCCTCTTGTAATACGATCCCCGCGCCCATGCGCTGCAACGTGAGCAGCGTCATATCGAGGTGCTCCGCCACGACATTCTTTATACGCACCGTTCCGCCCGACGCTGCCGCCAGCGCCGCAAACGTCCCGACCTCGATGTGATCCGGCCAGACGGTTTCGCGCGTACCGTGCAGCTCGGCACCGCGCACCGTGACCACATTGTGGCCGGCGCCTTCGATATCGGCGCCCATACCGATGAGCATTCGCGCCAGGTTTGCCACGTGCGGCTCACAAGCGGCGTTGCGAATGGTCGTCGTGCCGGGCGTGGCCGATGCAAGGAGCATGGTGTTCTCGGTGGCCGTGACCGAAGCTTCGTCCAGAAACATGGTTCGGTTGCCGTTCGTCGGCCCCAACGTGGCTCGATAGAAATCATTGGAAATCACGAACTCGGCGCCGAGTTCGGCCAGAGCATCGAGGTGGGTGCCGATCGGGCGGGTGCCGATGGCATCTCCCCCGGGATGGTGAATGGTCGCGCGCCCGCAGCGCGCCAGGAGCGGGCCGAGCAAGACGATGGAGGCGCGAAGCCGTTCTACCAGATGAGCCGATGGTTCGCATGCGGTCACGCCGCTGCAGTTGAGCCGGAGCCGGCGTTCGCCGACGTACTCGACCTGTCCGCCAAGCTCCTGCAGGATCTCAGACATGATGGTCACATCCGCGATACACGGCACGTTCTCGAGGTAGCAATCCTCATCGGTGAGCAGGCTGGCCGCCATCATCGGCAGGATGGCGTTCTTATTAGCGGCGACCTCGATCTCGCCCTGCAGCGGCCTCCCGCCCTCGATCACAAACTTAGACATCAAGATCCCCTCGTCAGGTTTCGTCGGACGCATTGTAGCGGCAAGGGGCGGAGACTCCGCGCCCTCCGACTACAGAACGACAGCCGAGCAACGTGAACTGCGGGCTGGACCGGAGCTTCCAACGGCCGAAGAGCAGCCGGGGCTTGGGCAACGTCCTTCGTGCTCCCCAGTCACATTGTCAACGCAAATCTCGCACCGGGGTCGGTTCAAACACGGAGTGCGGAAAGCGCTCGCCCACCACCAGGTCGGACACATGGCCCCGCTCGACTAGCTGCCCCCGCTCTAGGTCCACAGTAATCGCGTACTCGTCAGCGCTGTAGCGGACGTATATGAACGAGAACAAACTGTTGACACCCGAAGCCAGACCTTTGTAGACTCATGAGCGCTTGAGGGCAAGGAGGCTGAAAAAGGTCGCCAAATCCCTTGGGGGGAAGCCCGAATGAGAGCGCTCCAGGGTATTGACCGAGGTCAGCCGATCTTGGTAGACTTGGAATGCGCGGCGGCAGATGAGCCGTCCCGTACCGAACCTTTACAATCACAGAGCGAGATTCCAAAGAGAAGGATTTTGAGCTTTTCAGAAGGATCCGATAAGGATATGATGGAGAGTTTGATCCTAGCTCAGGACAAACGCTGGCGGCGTACCTAAGACATGCAAGTCGAACGGGACGCGTAGCTTCGGCTACAAGTCAAGTGGCGCACGGGTGAGTAACACGTAGGAACCTGTCGCTTCGTGGGGGATACCGTCGGGAAACCGACGCTAATACCGCATGAGCTCAGAGCCCAAGTGGTTTTGAGGAAAGCAGCAATGCGCGAGGTGAGGGGCCTGCGGCCGATTAGCTTGTTGGTGGGGTAAGAGCGTACCAAGGCGATGATCGGTAGCTGGTCTGAGAGGATGGTCAGCCACACTGGGACTGAGACACGGCCCAGACTCCTACGGGAGGCAGCAGTTAGGAAATTTTGACAATGGGCGAAAGCCTGATCGAGTAACGCCGCGTGGAGGAAGAAAGCCTTCGGGTTGTAAACTCCTTTTCTGGGGAAAGAGGAAAAGACGGTACCCCAGGAAGAAGCCTCGGCTAACTACGTGCCAGCAGCCGCGGTAATACGTAGGAGGCGAGCGTTGTCCGGAATTACTGGGCGTAAAGCGCGCGATGGCGGTGCCATACGACGGTGGTCAAAGCTCCCGGCTCAACCGGGAAAAGGCCGCGGTAACGGTGGTGCTCTTGAGTCCGGGAGAGGGAAGTGGAACTCCGCGAGTAGCGGTGAAATGCGTAGAGACGCGGAGGAACACCAGTGGCGAAGGCGACTTCCTGGTCCGGCACTGACGCTTAGAGCGCGAAAGCTAGGGGAGCGAACGGGATTAGATACCCCGGTAGTCCTAGCCGTAAACGATGGATACTAGGTGTAGGTGGTATCGACTCCATCTGTGCCGCAGCAAACGCAATAAGTATCCCGCCTGGGGAGTACGGCCGCAAGGTTAAAACTCAAAGGAATTGACGGGGGCCCGCACAAGCGGTGGAGCATGTGGTTTAATTCGACGCGACGCGAAGAACCTTACCGGGGCTTGACATCCAATGACATCCTAGGAGACTAGGTTTCCGGGCAACCGGACATTGAGACAGGTGCTGCATGGCTGTCGTCAGCTCGTGCCGTGAGGTGTTGGGTTAAGTACCGCAACGAGCGCAACCCTTGCCGTGTGTTGGTCCAAAAGATCTCTCACGCGGGACCGCCGGTGACAAGCCGGAGGAAGGTGGGGATGACGTCAAGTCATCATGCCCCTTACGCCCTGGGCTACACACGTGCTACAATGGGCGGCACAACGGGCTGCCACGCCGCGAGGCGGAGCGAATCCCTTAAAGCCGCTCTCAGTTCGGATTGCAGGCTGCAACTCGCCTGCATGAAGCTGGAATTGCTAGTAACCGTGGATCAGCATGCCGCGGTGAATACGTACTCGGGCCTTGTACACAC
>JBOGSL010000087.1:0-6112 GCA_050695395.1 Chloroflexota bacterium
CCCGATAACTTTGACCTCTCGCAGCTGCTATTACAATTTACCATCGTAATAATTGGTGGCCTCGGTAGCTTGTTCGGATCGGTCGTCGGAGCGGCGCTAATTAGTGCCTTGCCCGAGCTATTGCTTAACATTCCTGGCATGGAAGAGATCGTCTTCGGTTTGCTACTCATCATCATTTTGCTCTTTCTGCCGCGTGGCCTTGCCGGGTTGGCAGAGCGTATTGCTCCGTGGCTGCGCGACCGCTACGTTCAGGAGTAGCTTGCATGGCGCTGTTAGAAGTCTCCGATCTGAGCGTGACCTTCGGCGGGTTAGCGGCGTTGACGCGGGTCTCGCTAGGGGTAGAGGCGGCCACGGTGTGCGCGCTAATCGGGCCTAACGGCGCAGGCAAGACCACACTTTTTAATGCCATCTCAGGCTATGTGCGCCCGAGTACGGGGACGGTGCGAATGGAAGCTCATCCAATTACCGGTCTTCCGCCACACTCAATTGCGCGTCGTGGCGTCTCCCGGACCTTCCAGAACGGCGGAGTTTTCGGAGAGATGACGGTTCTCGAAAACGTGCTCACCGGACTGCACCAAGCGATCCTTAACTCTGCGTTTGGCGCGCTGTGCGGTCTGCCCCGCGCCCGCGCGAGAGAACGAGATGCAACTTCTCGGGCCCAGGCCACACTAGCGACGATGGGGATCGCGCCACTGGCGAGTCGTCGCGCGAAGGAGCTCTCTTTCGGTCAGCAAAGAATGGTAGAGATTGCGCGCGCGCTGATTGCGCGGCCACGCTTGCTACTACTAGATGAGCCTGCGGTAGGCCTCTCCGCAGGAGAGCGCGAGGCACTAGTGCACGTGCTGCGGGGGCTAGCCTCGGAGGGAATGGCAGTACTGCTCGTAGAGCACGTGATTGATTTGGTTATGGCTGTTTCCGACCGCATTTTTGTACTAAACCATGGTGAAATTCTTGCTTCTGGGCGGCCGGATGTGATCCGCACGGACCCAACCGTACTGGATGCATATCTTGGCGCCGCCTGAACCGCTCCTGCGCGTGGATGGGCTGTCGGCGCGCTACGGGAAGATCGTCGTTCTCCATGGCGTTTCCTTCGTTGTTGCCCCTGGAGAGGTGGTTACGCTGCTAGGCGCGAACGGAAGCGGCAAAACCACGGTGCTGAACACGCTATGTGGCTTCCTGCCCGCCGTCGAAGGCGTGGTTACCTTCGACGGGGAGCGGATCGATGGGTTAGCACCGCACAGTGTGTTTCGGCATGGGATAGTTCAGGTCTCCCAGGAGCGGGATTTATTCCCAGATATGGCGGTGATCGACAATCTCCGCCTTGGTGCGCATATCAGGCGCGAGGGGGCGGGAGATCTAGGAAAAGTCCTTGCGCGCTTTCCTCGGTTAGCCGAACGACGCACGCAACGCGTGCGCACCCTCTCTGGAGGAGAGCAGCAGATGGTAGCGATTGGGCGAGCAATGATGTCGCATCCACGCATCCTTCTGCTGGACGAGCCTTCTGCGGGACTCGCGCCTCGCTTCGTGGGAGAGATTGGCACCATCATGAGTCTGCTGAAGCAGGAAGGCGGCACTATGCTGCTAGTCGAGCAGAATCTTCGCTTAGCGGCCGCGGTCGCGGACCGCTTCTACATCCTGCGCGCTGGTCGAATTGTACACGCGGGTGCGGGTGGCGAGTTGCGCGAGGATCACCAAGCCTTCGCGAAGACTTATTACCTTTAGGGAAAAAAAGATGCGGCTGAAGGGACGGGTGGGGGTTATCACGGGAGCGGCTGGCGGCATAGGCAGTGCGATCGCGCGTCGCTTCGCAGATGAAGGTGCGACATTGTGCCTACTGGACCGTGCGGACGCTGCACTGCTTGCTGCCGAACTCTCGCACGGCGAGCAGCGGGCGACTAGCGTGCAAGTGGACCTTACACGGCGTGACTCCGTGCATCAGGCGATGGCAGCAGTGCTGAAGACGTTTGGGTGCATCGATATCCTAGTGAATGCCCACGGCGTTAGCTCCCATGGCTCCGCGGAGACTTTAGCGGAGGCGGAGTGGGATCGGGTAATCGCGCATAACCTGAAATCCGTGTTCCTGTGCTGTCAGGCGGTAATTGGGCCGATGCGTGAGCGCCATTACGGGCGCATTGTTAATATCGGTTCTATCTTGGGTAAGAACGGTGGCAATCCGCGTCCGTGGATCGACCGCACGGAACAGACGTGCTCTGGCAATTTGGCCTATGGCGCGGCGAAGGCAGGTGTGCATGCGATTGTTCTGTTCTTGGCCAAGGAGCTGGGAGCGTACGGCATCACTGTAAACGCGGTAGCGCCAGGTCCGATCGCCTCTGCGATGACTACGCATTTCCCGGAGACGCTGCGTGCCCTGATCCCGGTCGGGCATATGGGGGAGGGCGCGGATGTGGCCGACGCCGTCGCATACTTAGCCGGTGAGCAAGCCGGGTTTGTCAATGGCGAAGTGCTTGATCTGAACGGCGGGATGTGGGTCGACTGAGCATTAATACGCTGGAGGGTAGGATGGGAGCTAAGGATGCCGAGGTTATAGTGGTGGGCTGTGGTATCGCTGGACTATCGGCGGCGGTGGCAGCACAGGAGGACGGCGCACGTGTCGTAGTACTGGAGCGGGCACCGATTGACGAACGTGGTGGCAATACCCGTTACACCGGCGCCTGGATGCGTATGCAGAACGAGTCGGACATTTCTGATGACTTCACCGAACACTTTGCCGCCAACATGGGTGGTCCGATCGATCCATCACTGCTGCATCTGACCGCTACCCCAGCTACCACGTGGCCGCCGGTACTGAGGTCGATGAGCTTCGCCGACCCGGAAGTAGTCTCTACCCTCGCCGAAGAGGCGGCGCCGACGCTCCGCTGGCTACGGAGGTTCGGAGTGCGCTTTGCTCGGCTGGAAACGCCGTTCCTGACCTCGGTGCAGCCGCGCATTGCTCCGAGCGGCGGCGGTCTCGCAATGATCGAAGCGTTGGCAACGCACCTTGAGAGGGGTGGTGGAACCATCCACTACGAAGTGGCCGCACAAGAGTTAATCCAGGGCCCGACGGGTGCCGTGGAGGGCGTACGCTGTATTGGCCCTGGCAATCGTCCGGTGATATTCCGCACCAAGGCGACGGTGCTTGCCTGTGGCGGGTTCCAGGGCAATGCTGAGATGATGGCGCAGTATATTGGCCCGCGCGCTGCCTATCTGCGTGCCATGTCTCGCGGCTGCTATTTCAATAAGGGCGAAGGCATTCGCATGGCGCTGGCGATCGGCGCGGCGCCATGTGGTGATTATGGAGGCTGGCATGCGTCGCCGATGGATCCGCGTTCCGATCGAGCGGGGCCATCGATTTACATCTATCCTTACGGCATTTTAGTGAACTGTAATGGGTGCCGCTTTGTTAACGAGGCTCCTGGGCCGACTGACGAGACGTACGAGGGAATTGGCCGTGCAATTTCAGGCCAGCCGGGCGGCATCGCCTTTGCTATCGTGGATGCTTCAGTGGCCGACGTGCCTCTTGCTTCGACCGCTATCCGCACGGAGCAACCAGCGGTTGAGGCAGCCGATCTTGCGCAGCTCGCCGCTAAATTAGATCTACCAGCTGTGACGCTGGAGGAAAGCGTTGCACACTACAACGACGCATGTGTGCGCGGACGTTTCTCCCCACTAGAGCTAGACGGGCTCTCCACGCGCGGGCTAGATCCTTGCAAATCCAACTGGGCACGGCCGGTTACCGAGCCGCCCTTTCAAGCTTGGCCGATTATTTCCTCTGTGGTCTTTACTTTCGGCGGGCTCAAGGTGAACAAGAGCGCTCAAGCGCTAAACACGCAAGGCGACCCTATCCCTGGCCTGTACGTGGCAGGGGAAACAATGGGGCTGTATTACGGCTCCTACACCGGGGCGACCTCGGTGCTAAAAGGCGCGGTCTTTGGCCGAATCGCCGGCACAGACGCAGCGCGACGCTACCGCATAGCGAATGGATGAGGTAGGCGTGCAAGGAAACGCGCGCTTGCTTCGACAGAGCGATGTTCAGATTGTTTCGACGCTCCCTGCCGATCCCACCACGGGGCCCCTCGCGCTAATCCCGGGGAGAAGCGCGAGCCTCTCGAGGCGAGCGTGTGTCCGTTACCGGAGAAGGGAAGATCGGTGATGGTGGATATTGACACGTATGCACTCGCTGAGTGCCGCCTTGCTGGTGCAAGCGCGCCTTTGATCTAGCGGCCTGCGGGAAAGGTCTGACCGAATCGGGGTTGATCCGATTCTGTCCAACCGTCATGGGACGGCGATGATTGGTGATGCATTGGGCAGGACGATGAGCGATGCGGGCAATCGATACCAAAAAGCGAAGTGGGTCAATGGGTAGGATCCATTGGTCTTGTCCACAGAAGTTAACGTCCTGGTAGGCGTATCGCAGCCGTGCTACAAGTTTACTTGCCCGTTGCTGCAATCTGTGAGCGACAAGCTGTGGTGAATGAGCGAAGGTTGGATTCCCAGCATGCTGGACAATTCCGAGTTCCTTCAGCCTCTTGAAGGCGAATACAAATTCTGTAGCCTTTCCATGCTTGGTGGGAACCTTGGTGTCGATGTGACTCGCTTGCCGGTTTCCTTGAAGGTTCTGCTAGAAAACCTGATTCGGCACGAGGATGGTGTTACGGTCACGCGCGAGGACCTCGCCGCTCTAGCGCGCTGGCCCGCTCCGACCGCTTCGGATCGGGCGCTTGCGTTCTATCCGGCGCGCGTCCTGATGCCGGATTCCTCCGGCGTACCGTTGCTGGTCGATCTCGCAGCGATGCGCGACGAGATGGTGGCGCGCGGGTTCGACCCGCGCCGTATTGAACCAGCCATTCCCACCGATTTGGTCATTGATCACTCCGTACGTGTGGATTTTTCCGGGACACCGGATGCGTCAGCACGCAATCTCGCATCCGAACTCAAGCGAAATCGCGAACGCTACGGCATCGTGAAGTGGGCGATGGCGCAGTTCCGCAATTTCCGCGTAGTACCGCCAGGAAACGGCATCGTTCACCAGGTCAATATCGAACGCCTCGCTACAGTGGTGAGCTGCGTCGAGAGGGATGGGGGCAAAGTGGCGTTCCCTGACAGCCTTGTCGGGATGGACAGCCACACGCCCATGGTCAATGCGCTCGGGGTGTTTGGGTGGGGAGTTGGCGGTATCGAGGCCGCTAGCGCGATGTTTGGTCAGCCAGTCGGGCTGCGGACGCCGCATGTAGTCGGCTGCCGGTTGGTCGGTGCTCCGCCTCCGGGGGTGATGTGCACCGACATTGTCCTGGCCATAACGCGATTCCTTCGCGCGGCGGACGTGCTGGCAGCAATCGTGGAATTCTGTGGCCCGGCTCTGGACCAATTGTCGCTTCCCGACCGCGCGACCATCGCCAATATGGCGCCGGAATACGGCGCAACCATGGGTTTCTTTCCAATCGACGCGGAGACGGTGCGCTATCTGCGGCAGACTGGGCGGGCAGACCAGCACGTTGCGTTGGTGGAGCGCTATGCTAAGGCGCAAGGATTGTGGCGCGATGCGGAGCCAGTTTTCCAAACGGCACTCGAATTCGACCTCGCCGCCGTCCAGCCGTCACTTGCAGGCCCGTCCCGGCCAGAGAGCTTGGTCGCGCTCGGCGATGCGCCCCAGCGCTTCCGGAGCACGTTCGTCGCGCACGGTACAGCAGACGTGCCGCCTCCCCCGGTCACAGTCGAGAAGCGTCCGTTGCAGCATGGCGACATCGTGATAGCTGCGATCGCATCCTGCACCAATACGGCCAACCCGTACCAGATGATCGCTGCGGGCCTCCTCGCTCGAAATGCCGTTGTCAGGGGGCTGCAAGCGAAGCATTGGGTGAAAACGTCATTCTCCCCGGGCTCGCGGGTAGTACCGGCGATGCTGGCAAAGGCGGGGCTGGACAAGGCGCTGAATGCCCTTGGCTTTCACGTCGCTGGTTTCGGCTGCATGAGCTGCGGTAGCGGTTCCGGCGCGCTGGCGCCGGAAATCACTGGCGCGATCGCGGAGCGCGACGTCGTTGCCGCAGGGCTCATCTCCAGCAATCGCAATTTCGACGGCAGGTTGCACGCGTCGGTACGGGGCACGTTCCTGGCG
>JBOGSL010000088.1:0-6035 GCA_050695395.1 Chloroflexota bacterium
GCTTGGTAAAACTTCCCACCTTTCGATCGTTGCGCCGTGAAATTCTTATCTCCCGTATCAGTCTGTCGCCCAGCTTGGTGCGGTGGGGAGCATCGAGAATCTGCTCCAGCGGCACCCACTCGTCCGATCCGTCGCTCAGAAGAAGCTCCGCGTCGGCGGCAAGTAAGGCCGGCACGCTGTCGGCGGCAGGCGAGGCGTTGGCGATATTGCCCGAGAGCGTGGCAGCGTTCCGGATGAGCCATGGAGCAGTCTCGCGAATGGCGAGGCGGAGCATGCCGGATGCGGCGGGCGCCAAGGCTTCCTCGCAGTCGCGCAAGAGGCAAGCGCCGCCGACCGCGTATGCGTCCTCGCTCGATTCGATGTACGAGATATCGCAGTGACGCACATCGATCAAGACCTCGAGGTCGTCCGGCTTGTGCACCATGAGGTCTGTCCCGCCGCCGAGGTAGGACGCTCTGGGGCCGTATTCCCGTTTGAGATTTACTGCCTCATCTGCTGTTGCAGGACGAAAATAGCTCTGCAGGGCTCGTAGTTGCGTAGTCATCTTTCAAGCTGCTCCATCCTAGCCCAGAGGCGCTTTGCCTCGACCCTGGCCTCGGCCCTCACTCGTTCCTCGTCCACGCCGCACATCTCCCCGTGGCGCAAAACCCAATTTCCGCCTACCATAACGCTTTCCACATTGCGGGGAGAGAGGGCAAACATCCAGTGCCAGCTCAGATTGGCCGAGCTCAGTGGCGTCGGCGGATCATAGTCCAGGACCATGAGATCCGCGGCGAATCCCGGTTCTAGTCGCCCGACGGGATGCGGGAAGTGGCGCGAGGCAAGCTCGCCCCCCGCCGCCAGCAGCCCTGAGAAGTGCTCGGCCGATGCATCGAGCGAATCCTCCCGCGCCCGAAAGAATGCCGTTCTGCTCTCCGAGAACATATCGTGGTCGATGCCATCCGTGCCGACGGCGGCGCGGGCCCCGAACTTGCCGACGGGCGCGCGGCCGACGCTGTTGTTTTGATTCGATCGGCAGTTGTGGACGAGCCAGGAACCGCTCCCACGCACGGTCGACAGCTCCTCATCATCGAGCCACACGCCGTGGGCAGCGATGCCATCCTTGCCCAGGATGCCGTGGCCGGCCAAGCGCAGCGCTGCTCTGTTACGCGAGCGCTGAAGAGAGTCGACTTCATCGCAGTTGTCCTCGGCCACGTGAATATGGACGCCGCATTGGTGCTGCACGGCCATCTCGGCCAGCAGGTCGAGAGAATCATCATCGAGAGTAAAACTCGCGTGGGCTCCCACCATTCCCTTGATGAGCTCCCGTTGAGCACGCAGAAAGCGTGCGTTCTCGGCCAGGCCGGCATCGCGGCGGCCCTTCCCGCCTCGATCGGTTACTTCATAGCACACCACCCCCCGGCAGC
This sequence comes from Chloroflexota bacterium, assembly GCA_050695395.1. Lineage (GTDB taxonomy): Bacteria > Chloroflexota > UBA5177 > UBA5177 > UBA5177 > JBOGSL01. Next base: position 1,407 of record JBOGSL010000088.1, read on the forward strand.
CGACATCCTCCAGCGCATCGGCAAGCAGGTCCAGGGAGCCGTCGATGCTGTTGGGACTGGCGTGATGATCAAAAAGCGTCGTGGTACCGGAGCGAACCGCATCCATGGCACCGACCAGGGCCGAGGAACGAATAGAGTTGTCGTCTAGCGCACGATCCAATCGCCACCAGACGAGCTGGAGGATCTCGAGGAAGTTGTGGGGGGTGCGCCTGGGGGCCGGCATGCCTCGGGCCAGCGCCGAATACAGGTGGGTATGGGCGCAAACGTTTCCCGGCATGACGATCTTGCCGGAGCAGTCAACAACGTCCGCGCCGTCGAGGTCCGGCGTGCCGACGGCTGTAATGCGACCATCCTCAATCAGGATGGTTCCAGACTCCACCATCGAGGGTGTCAGTGAAGCCAGCGTCCCGTTCGTAAGCGCCAGTGCCACCGGAATCCCTCCCCCCCGCTGTCAGAGTAGCCAATGGTACGGAATGCGTCGTTCGTCCGCCAAAGAGACGTCACAAAGGCGGCGGACGGCCGTTTTACTACAAGAAACACCGTAGAGGGAGATAGATATGAGCAAGCGAACTGTCAAACTGTTCACGGCATGTGCGGCGTCATTGCTTCTCGTCGGAGCCGGCGTCGCGGGCCACGCAATGGCGCGCGGCAATGCAAGCCCGGCGAGAGCCGCGTCGACGTCGCACATCATCACCGTACAGGGACACGGCGACGTAAGTGTGGCACCGGACCAGGCCTCAATCACGTTGGGGGTGCAGACGCGCGCGACCGACGCGCAGGAAGCGCTTTCCAAAAATGCCGACAAGATGAATGCGGTCATAGCGGCGGTCAAGGGACAGGGCGTGACGGGCGATCACATCCAGACGAGCGATCTGAATCTGTATTACGACAGCCAGAGTAATGTGTACGTAGCCGAGCATCAGATCACGGTGAAGCTCGGCGACGTGAGCAAGGTTGGATCGGTACTCGATGCCGCGGTTGGTGCCGGAGCCAATACCTCCTGGGGAGTATCGTTCGGGCTCTCCGACGAGAGCGCGGCCAAGGCGCAAGCCCTCAAGAACGCGGTGTCAAACGCCAGGGCTCACGCGGACAGCTTGGCTCAGGCACTGGGGGTGAGCGTTACGGGTGTCGGCTCGATTCAAGAGTCGGGTGCCACCTTCACGCCCCCGGTTCCCTACGCCGCCGCCCCGTCGGCGGCATCGACCACGCCTGTTCAGCCGGGCCAGCTTACCGTGTCGGGGGATGTGACGGTCGTGTATACGTTCGGCTAGTAACGATCTCCTATTTCGATCAGTCGATCCGCAGCCCGACGATGCCGGCGATGCCCCTTCGAAATCGCACGTCCGACTGCAAAATCCGCCTTCGCCGGCTGTTCCCCCGTTCGGGCGCCGCGTCAAGAGCAACTTGGGCAAGGTCGTTCCCGCTCGCCGAGGCGGAGACGTAATGCACGCTGTCACCGAGCGCTTCGTTGAAAGTCGGAAGATCAAGGCACATCACTGGAACTCGGAGGAGCGCCGCCTCGCGGAGCGGAAGCGAGAATCCCTCTTCTCGAGAAGGGATGAACACCAGATCAGCCAGCATCATCAAGTCGCGGACTATCTTCAGGTCCGGCGCCTCGCCCACTAAATCGGTGAGAAAGCGAACGTGGCTCTGCAGGCTGAAGCGGGCGATCTGCTCGTCGAGGCCGGCTCGAACGCGATCTGAGAGTTCCGGCTCGTGCGGTGATGCCGGACCAGTAAGAAGAACGACGACGCTCTCGAGTTGGCTCCGCAGGCCGCGCGCAAGCTCGACTGCAAGGGCAAGGTTCTTGTGCGGCAGAAGCTTGGCAGGGACCAGAACCAGGAGCTGCACGCCGAAAAGGTTGAGCTCGGAACACAGGGCCACCGTGCGATCCGACATTCCCAGCCAGAAGACCGGGTCGACGGGCGGCTCAATAACTTTGGGCTCGACCGGGAGTCGAAAGCGACTGACGAGCTGACGGCTCCGCTCAGATGAAATGGTGACAACCTCAACATACGGCAGGGTGGAAATGTCCGGTCCGCGTGCGTAGATGCTAGCGGAGGAAAGGTCCTCGCACCAGGCGACCCAATGGCTGCCGGACTCAGAAGCGAGTACGTGCAGAGCGCGGGTCAGGATCGGATTGAGACTGACCGTAAATGCATTGTGCACCCAGACCTGGCTGCAGCCATCGACAGCCCGCCGCAAGTCGTCGGTGAGGCGCGCGACGACGGGGTGGGAGGCTGCCGGAAGCCGGGCGGCTCCGCGCGCCCGCATCACCTCCGGATGACGGGGATCGAGCAACGGAATCTGGGTCGCGGCGGCGCCGGGCCATGAGGCACAATCCCCGGTGACCAGCCTGACGTCCAGTCCAAGCGACGCGAGAGTCCGGCACTGTGCCGCGATGATGCTTTCGACCCCGCCTAGCACATCTGGGCCCGTGTAGTGGATGATCGCTATCGGACCGTCGACGGCGTCACCTCCCGGTTCCCGCCCCTAATCGGCCGCGCACACACCCGCCAGCGTTGTGCTAGTACGCCTGTACTTGTAAGCGCCGGCAAAGGTGCCGCTTCTGTGCGTGACCGTTCCTGCCAAATTTCCTTTGACCTACCGATGATCGGTACGGCACACTGGAAGCGTGATTTCTTATCTTCATGGAACACTTAAGCGAAAACTTCCCGATCGAGTCATTGTGGATGTGGCCGGCGTGGGCTACGACGTCTACTTGCCTGAGTTCGTGATGAGGAGCCTTGACCACCGTGCAGAAGGGGAGCCCATCGAGCTGGAGATCTATTACCACGTCACCGAGCGCCAAGTCCGCCCCACCCTCATTGGCTTTAACAGCGATCACGAGCGGCGCTTCTTCGAGAAGTTTATCTCGGTGTCGGATGTCGGGCCGCAGAAGGCGGCGCGCGCTCTCACCGCCTCGGTCTCGGTGATAGCGCAAGCGATCGAAAACGAGGATGTGGCCCTGCTGCGCCAACTTCCGGGCATTGGGGAGCGAACCGCACGAAAGGTGGTAGCCACGCTGCGAGGCAAGGTAGCCGAGGAGGCCCTCCTGCAGGACGAGGGCATCCGCTCGCGCACGTCGGCCGAGCAGCCACAGCCCTCAACCCGGATGCGAGAGGATGTAATCGAGATCTTGGTCGATCTGGGCCATCGTCAATCGGAGGCCACCTCAAAAGTGGACGCCGCTTTGAATCGAAAACCGGACATCGAGACGACGGAAGAGCTGATCCGTGAAGTGTATCGAGGCGAGCACGCTGAGGCCGGACTCGCGGGATAGGCAGCGGTACGGGAGGGGCGCAGTGACAAGAAACCCGATGGTTACAGAGTCTAGCTCGGAGGCATTCGAAGATGCTGAGGAGCAGCAAACCATCACCAATCTGCGGCCGCAAAGCCTTGAGGAATATGGCCTCGCGGGACAACGGGCCGTGGTGGAGAATCTTGCCATCGCGCTGAAAGCAGCGCGGAAGCGCGGTGAACCTCTCGATCACGTGCTTCTGCACGGGCCGCCGGGATTGGGCAAGACGACTCTGGCGCATATCGTGGCACACGAGATGGAAGGCACCCTCGTCGGAACATCGGGACCGGCTCTGGAGCGGCAGAGCGATCTCATGGGCATCCTCTCCAACCTCGAGACGGGAAGCGTGCTGTTTGTCGATGAGATTCATCGGCTGCCCCGAGCCGTCGAGGAGTTTCTCTATTCGGCCATGGAGGACTTCAAGGTCGACTTCATCATCGACAAGGGTGCCCATGCCCGCACCATCAAGTTTCCGCTCCGGCGATTCACCCTTGTTGGCGCCACGACGCGGACGGGCATGCTCAGCGCTCCGTTGCTCGACCGCTTCGGGCTGGTGTACCACCTCGACTTCTACGCTCCGGAGGATCTGGCAAAGGTGGTAACCCGATCGGCGAGCCTGCTGGGAACGCGGATTGATGAGAGCGGAGCGCGCGAGATCGCGGCAAGGTCACGGGGCACGCCGCGGATCGCAAACCGCCTCCTCAAGCGAGTACGCGATTTCGCCGAAGTGCGCGGAGATGGGGCAATAACTGTAGCGACGGCCGCCGAAGCGCTGGATCGTGAGGGTGTGGACCAGAACGGACTCAATGACCTGGATCGGCGCTATCTGCACACCATCGTGGAGTATTACGGGGGCGGACCGGTGGGCATCGAGGCCCTTGCCGCCACCATCAACGAGGAGAAGGACACCCTGGTGGATGTGATCGAACCGTATCTGCTCAAGGAGAACTGGGTGGTGCGAACTGCGGGAGGGCGGAAGGTGGGAGGTGCCTACTACAACCTCATGCCGCGGCAGGACACGTTGTTCAGCTAGATGGTCACCGTCGTGGGAAGCATCGACCGGATGGTGTTCAGCAATCCGGAAAACGGCTTCCTGGTGGCTCGCTTTCAGCTCCTACAGCCGGCCGACCTCGTAGAGCCGATTGCCACGATCGTCGGCACGATGCCGTCGGTTCACGTGGGCGAGATCCTACGGGTTTCCGGTGACTGGCAGACGCATCCGATACACGGGCGCAATTTCCGAGTCGATTCATTTGAGCCCGAAATGCCGGACAGCCGCGAGGGGATAGAACGCTTTCTCGGGTCTGGGGCGATACGAGGCATAGGAC
>JBOGSL010000089.1:0-5856 GCA_050695395.1 Chloroflexota bacterium
GAGTATTCGCTGCGCCTGGGCATCGGGATGCCGTTGCGCTCCGCCAGATATTTGAGGGCCTCGGGAAACGTCATGCCCTCGATCTCCATGATGAACTTCAGCGCGTCGCCCGCCGCGCCGCAGCCAAAGCATTTATAAAACTGCCGTCCCTGGTTGACGTTGAACGAGGGCGTCTTTTCCTGATGGAACGGGCACAGGCCTTTGAGGCTCGAGCCCGAGCGCTTCAGCTCGACGTGCTGGCTAACCACCTGGTCGATGGCCAGCCGCTGTTTGATGTCCTCGATCGGATCCAATAGCAGCTCGCGGATAGGATGTCTTAGGTGGATTCTACGGTAGTGCGGAGGGTGCGTGGACAAGATCATCCTCTCCGGCATCGAGTTCTACGCGTACGGCGGCGTGACGCCGGAAGAGCAGGAAATTGGGCAGCGATACCGGGCCGATGTCGAGCTTCAGCTCGATCTGACGACGGCCGCAAAGTCCGATTCACTCACCGACACGGTCAGCTATGCGGAGGTGTACGACACAGTGGCGCAGACCGCCCGCGAGCAGCCATTCCGTCTCCTCGAATCAGTGGCCGAGCGTGTCGCGGAGCGGATCCTCGCTCGGCACGCTGTGGAGTCCGTTCGGGTGCGCATCGAGAAGCTGCTGCCGCCGATTGATGGAATCATCGCCTCCGCAGGCGTAGAGATCGAGCGAAAGCGGTCGTAAACCCGAGATTCATCGCGACGCGCCACCTGGACCGACGTGCCGACACACCGCGGGGTCGCAGACGTAGCTCGGGGCTCTGTCCCGGTGCCCGAGCGAAGCGAGGCGCCGAACGAGCCGGCCGCCTGGTCCAAAGTTTGAGCGAAGCCCTTGAGCGCGCTGCGATGTACGTACTTTGAGGCTACTTTGTGAAGAACCCCTCGCTTCGCTCGCGGCACGAGGACAGAGCCGCGAGCTACGCCTGCGGCGCCCGTTACGGCCTTGCCACTTGAGGCTTCGGCGCCAGAGTATTACCCGGAGCTACGTCTAGCGACGGGTCGTTCTCGCGGACGATGCGGACCTGGGTAATGTACGAATAGGTAGCAAGCCACAGGAGCGGGCAAACATGCCGTTACCCGGACACGGGCCGTGAAACGCTGGGTCGCAGTCGTTCTCGCCGTGCTTCTTGCTCTCGGGCTCGTCTTCAGGCAACAGATCGCGACGAGCGCGGAGGTCGCGCTCCTCATTGCCCAGGTGTTTCCACAAGTGCCGGTCAAACCGTTGGGCTGGGTGACGCGCGGGCCGGAGCATCGGGAAGTTGCGTTCGAGGGGAGTGACGGAAGGATATCGGCCGATCTCTGGCTGCCCCGTCCATGGATCGGGAAACCCGCCACGTCGTCCGAGCCGGCGCTGATCATCTGCCAGGGCGTGAAGATTCCCGCCGGCAGCGCCCGCTCCGAGTTCCTCGATCTGGGCGACGCGCTGGCGCGGCTCGGCTTCGTGGTGCTGTTTCCACGCTTGCAGGCGCTCGGCAACGGGAAGATCTCCCTAGAGCGGCCCGCCACCTATGTCCGTTCCTTCTCCTATCTCCACCACATGCGGGCCGTCGACGGTAAGAGAATCTCGTACCTGGGCTTCTCCGTCGGCTCCTCGATTGCCCTCGTGGCGGCCGCGGCCCCAGCGATACGTGCCCGCGTCCATGCCCTGATCTTCTTCGCCGGCTACTACAGCCTCACCGACTATGTGGCCGGCTTCGCGAACGACGAGGACCTGTACCAGGGCCGGCTGGTGCGGTGGCAGCCGGATCCCGGCGCCGTGCGGCAGGTGAAACATGTGGTGCGTTCCGAGGGAGGCAATCTCATACGCGTGTTTCACGCCCGGAGCAACCGCTCCGCGCTCCACGTACTCCGGTCGGCCGGTCCGAAAGTGCAGGCACGACTGAAGCGTCTTGATCCGGCCGCGCATATCCGCTCCTACCACGCCGCCACTTTCATCCTGGACGACTACGGGGACACCTTCGTGCCCTATGTCGAGTCCGAGAAGCTCGATCGGGCGCTTCCTCCGGGCCAGGTGAAAGCCTTCCTGATCACCGATGTCTTTCACCACGTTTCGCCCGGCCAGGGCGGGCTTCTCGCCTTGCTCGGCGCCTTCGGCTCGGTGTTCGGCTTCTTCTATAGCGCGCTCAACTTCCTGTGACCGCCTTCCTGCTGCCGGTCCTTCTGCTCGGCACCCTGGGTCCCGCTCTCCAACAGCAACCGACGCTCCCCCCGCGGGCCTGGCCGGCAATGAACCGCATCATGCGGCGCGATCTGGCCGCGTATCGGGTGCCGGGGAGCGTGTTTGTGCTGGTGCAGGGCGACCATCGTGTTCTGGTTCGGGGCTACGGGGACGCGAACATCGCCAGGCGGGAGCGCGCTACCGGCTCGACCGAGTTTCGTCTGGGCGCGACCTCCTCGGTGGTCACCGCGGCCGCCGCCCTCGATCTCGTCGAGCATCATCGTCTCCGGCTGCACGTCGACGTGAATCGCGAGCTTCGCCTGTTTCACCTCGCCCCAAACTATCCTCGGCCGGTGACTCTGGCAAACCTGCTCACGAGCACGGCCGGCCTGGATGAGCGGCATTCGGGACGCCGGGTGCTTTCCCCGCGGCTCCCGCAGCCGCTGGCGCGGTTTCTCGGGGCGACGCTGCCGCCGCGGGTAGAGCCGCCGGGGCGTGTCTACGATTACAGCGCCTTCGGGTTTGCGCTTGCCGGCTACCTCGTGCAGCAGGCCGCTCGCATGCCGTTTGCGCGCTACACGGCGCGCCGCCTGTTCGAGCCACTCCACATGGACCACAGCACCTTCCAGCAACCCTTGCCTTCGGGCGTCGCCTCGCGCCTCGCCACCGGCTACGACAGTGGCTCGCACGGCGCGCCGCGGCCCGCGCCGCTCGAGTACTTCAACCTGGCACCCGCCGCCGGCATGGTCTCGACGGGCAACGATATGGCCGACTTTCTCGAAGGCCTGCTCCACCATGGCGTTGTTCGGGGACATCGCGTCCTGCCCGCCGGGCTGGTTCGCTCGTTGGAGGCGCGGCATTACAGCTCCTACCCCCGCATCGCCGGATTTCCGCCCATGCCCGCTGTCGCCTACGGTTTCGGACGCTTCCAGGAGGACGGCACCATGCTGGTGGAAGCCTCGGGCGCGGTCCGCGGCTTCAGCAGCCTGCTGGCCGTGATGCCCCGGCGTCACATTGGGTTCTTCCTCGCGGGCAACACCGCCAACACAAACTTTCTGTTCGATGTGCAGCGGCGTCTCCTGCAACGATTCTTCCCCGATCGCCGGCCCGCCAGGTCGCATCCCCTCTATCGATCCGGCAATCTCTCGGGTCTGACCGGCTCGTACTGGACGGACGATTACAGCCACACAACGCTGGAGAAACTCGACGTGCTCGGATCGGGGTTGCGGGTGAGCGCGGCGGGGAGCGGTAAGCTGATCGCTCGATCCCCCGGAAAGGCGCCGGTCAGGCTGCGGCGAGTCGCGCCGCTTCTCTTCGAGGTTGACCGGGGCCAGACGTACTGGGCATTTCAGACGGACTCGAAGGGGCAGGTCAGCGGCGTTGTGACGGGCGGGAACAGCGGCTACCTGCGCGCGCCCTGGTACGGATCGGAATCGTATCAGATACCGTATCTCGCGGTGCTGCTGCTGATATTTTTGTCCGCCGTCGCTGTGTGGCTCGTTGGACCGCTAGCCGGCGCGGCGGGGGCCTCCGCGAGGCGCAAGGGCTCCGGCCAGCAGAACGATGGCCCGGTCGGAAAGGAACGTCCGTGGAGCTACGGCCGGCCGGCGCGCTGGGTAGGCCGAATCATCGGGATCGATGGAGCGCTGATTCTCATATTTGTTGTGGTGACCGGCATCGCGATGGAGAGCGCAGCCGGCACCGCCTCTCAGCATTACTCCTGGCTCGAGTACAGCCCGCCCATCTGGTTGTACGTCTTGCTCACCGTTCCGATCGTCACCACCATCCTGGCGTTGGTGTCGGCGGTTGGCGTCGTTCTCGCCTGGCCGCGGGTCTGGTGGTCCCTCGCGCGTCGGCTGCACGCCACGCTGGCCGTGCTGGCGGGCCTGGCCTTCATCCCATTTCTCAGCTTCTGGAATCTGCTCGGGTATCACCTCTAGGCGATACCGTGCTAGAATTCCGCCTGTTGTCCGGGGGGAGGACTCATGCTGGCGAAAGCTCTCAGCTGCGCGGTCGTTGGCCTGGAGTCGGCCTTGGTGGAAGTCGAGATCGACCTCTCGCCCGGCCTTCCCTCCTTTCAGATCGTGGGCCTTCCGGACACAGCCGTGCAGGAAGCACGGGAGCGTGTTCGGGCCGCCATCAGGAACTCGGGAGCCTTCTTCCCCAACAACCGTATCACCGCCAACCTGGCGCCGGCGGATCTGAAGAAGGAAGGGCCCTCGTACGATCTGGCCATCGCCATCGGGATCCTTGCCGCCGGGGAGCAGCTCGACCCGGCGCTCATTGCCGGCCGGCTGTTTCTGGGCGAGCTGAACTTCGAGGGCGAGCTTCGCCACACCTCGGGCATCCTCCCCATGGTGATGGGCGCGCGCGAAAACGGTCTGCGGGAAGTGTTCGTCCCGGCGGTGAATGCCCCGGAAGCGGCGCTGGTGAGCGATGTGGATATCATCGGCGCGAGCTCGCTGCTGGAGGTCGTCCATCACCTGACCGGCGCGCGGCCGCTGAGTCCGGTTTCTCCCGATGGAGTGAAGCCGGAGCCGATCGGCTACGGCGTGGATATGAGCGACATCCGCGGCCAGGAGCACGTCAAACGCGCCCTAGAAGTGGCGGCCAGCGGCGGCCACAACGTCCTGCTGAGCGGCCCGCCCGGCTCGGGGAAGACCTTGCTCGCCCGCGCCATGCCGTCGATACTTCCGGAGATGACGCTCGACGAGGCGCTCGAGGCCACCAAGGTCTACTCCGTCAGCGGCATGCTGGGCACGGAACGGCCCCTGCTGCTACAGCGCCCCTTCCGGTCGCCGCACTATACGGTGAGCCATGCCGGGCTGGTGGGTGGTGGGCAGTGGCCGCGTCCGGGAGAGATCAGCCTCGCGCACCGAGGGGTCCTATTCCTGGATGAGCTCCCCGAGTTCACCCACATCAGCCTCGAATCGCTTCGCCAACCGCTGGAGGATGGGCTCGTCACCATCAGTCGAGCCCACGGCAGCACCTCGTTTCCCGCCAAGTTCATGCTGGTGGGGGCCATGAACCCCTGTCCCTGCGGCTTCGCCTCGGACACGGAGAAGGAATGCACCTGCACGCAGACGGCCATTCTGCGATACCAGAAGCGGCTGTCCGGGCCGTTGCTGGACCGGATCGACGTGCACGTGGAGGTTCCAAGGGTTGAGTACGAGAAGCTGACCGACGTGGTGCCGGCGGAGCAATCGTCCTCGATCCAGGGCCGAGTGCAGCAGGCCCGAGAAGTGCAGCTATCGCGCTTTGCGGGTACCAAGCTTACCTGCAACGCCGAAATGGGGCCGCGTGAAGTCCGCCAGTACTGCCCGGTCGAGCCGGCCGCCCAAACACTGCTGAAAGCAGCGGTACAGCGGCTCCATCTGTCCGCGCGAGCCTTTCACCGCACCCTCAAGCTTTCCCGCACCATCGCCGATCTCGACGGCTCCGAGATCCTCAGCACGAGCCACGTGGCCGAGGCCATTCAGTACAGGCCGAGGCAGCTAAGCTGAAGTATGGCAACGGAGCACGGCGGCGAGCTGACCGCCGGCGCAAGGACAAAGCCCGGCCGACGCTGGCCGGGGCAAAAGATGTAGCTCGGCCTTCTATGGCCGTGCCGCGAGCGAAGCGAGGGGCAATGTTCGCACACCGTCGCGCCCGGGGCTCCGGTGAGACGCCTCGCTT
>JBOGSL010000090.1:0-1974 GCA_050695395.1 Chloroflexota bacterium
CTGTTACACCAGCGACGCCTCGGCGTTACCTTAATGAGAAGCGGCGGAGGTGCCCTGGATCCGATGAGGGGCAAATACCTCAATGCCCTAACGATCGGTCTTTTGGCTCTCCTGTTCGTCACCCTCCCGGGCGTCGGATGGGCACACGGGAGCGTACCCCGCGGAAAGGGCGTCATCGTCGGAGGAATCAGCCCGTGCGTGGGCCTTCCGATCTACCACGGGCCACGCTACGCGGCCGGAGTCGTTACCGTCTTTCGAGGACGCATTAGGCGGGAGCACATGCGCTCCGGAGGGTACCGTTGGAGCTACCCAACGCATGTTGTCGCGCGACAGCGCGTGAGAACGAACGGAACGTATCGCTTCGTCCTGTCGCCTGGCTGGTATGTGCTGGAGGCACGCTATCTTCGGCCCTCCAATATGCACCCATTCACCCGGGTCAAGCTGCACCGGGGTGCAATTGTTCACAGAGGCATCCCGGATCTTTGCAAGCAGCGCTTTTAAGCCGCCCCGCCTCTTCATGGCGGAGCGGACCGTCATCGCGCACGACGCCCGTCCGCTCCTGTAGCCCGAGCGCTGCGGCGGTCGTCTTCAGTGTGTCGGCGCTAACCGGATCGTTGTCGCAGAGGACGTACTGGTCGCAATCTCTCCCGAGGGAGAGCATCGCCAGCGTCGGCGTAGGCCGAGGACGCGAGAGGGGGCGAGCTATCGACGCTTTCGAGGAAGTGGTAGATGCCGTAGGTGCGCTCGGGACTTGGAGTCAGCGGGTAGAAAGCCGTGCCGGCGTGAGTCTCCCAGCAGCGGCGCGGGCGCTCGATCCAGAGAACTTCGAGGAGCGTGAGATGCTTCCAGATGTCGGCGAACTTCGCGAAGTGGCGATTTGCCATGCGCCCATCATAGGCGAGGCACCGGGAGAGTGTTATTCCCCCGTCGTCGCGGCGCGACCAGAGCCGCCGGCAAGAAAGGAAACGACCTCGTCTTTGGCCCGTGCATCTTTCAGCAGCGAGTGATGATCCCGGCCAGTCCTCGTGAGCACTGTGGCTCCGGGAAGAGCGCGTAGCAGCTCATCGTGCCCCCGCGTATATTGGTCCTGCCCTGCAACCAGGGGGGAATTCCCCTACTTGCGGCGGTCGGGGCGAGGGTGTACGGTGAGGTTACGGGAACGCAAGCGGAGGCGATGGTGCCCGACCGACGGACTGAATTACGCGACGAGTTAACGATCCTGATCGCCACGGGGCGTGAGCTGACCCCCGATCACGACCAGGCGCTCGCCGATGTATTCGTCGATCGACTGGCCAAGACGCAGAACCGGCCCCCACGTGTTCGGCACTTCGCGGCCGCTTTGAGAGTTCCCCGGGCGCTCTTGGGCGCTGCCATCCTTGTGCTCGCTGTGCTTGGAGTGGGTGCCGCCGTGTCGGTCGTGAACACGAATGTTTCGGGTGGAACGAACGGTCAGGCCAGGGCGAACGTGCTGGTGGCTCGGAAGGTGGCGAGGCTGGTGCTTGCGAATGCGGCGGAAGAGCGGCTCATACCGCTATCGAAACTGGCACACGCATTTGCGGAACCGAAGGGGAAGCCGGCTCCGTAGCGGCGGTTACGATCAGTCGGTCTACTGTCGCCGCTGGATGATTTAGTGGCGATTTGTAATCGCCACTACGCCGTCTGCTTCAGAGCGACCGGATCCCGCAAGCAGACCACAATCTGCTTTAGTCCCAGTCGACGAGCAACCTCTCAAGCGCTCCGACGCGCAGGTAGCCGAGGACCACCGGCCCGACCTTGGCAAGAACCGCGGTCAAGATCAGCGTTTTGGAGAGAAGGCCCAGGACGAACCAGACCATGAGCAAAGGTGCCAGGGCAAGGATTGGCACGAGACCAGGGGGTTGTTGTTGGAGTCGTACGTGGTGACGAAGCTGCAGTGATCGTACACACCATTGGGCGGATTATGTCAGAAAACTAGACGCCCGGTCGTCGCCGCGC
>JBOGSL010000091.1:0-2250 GCA_050695395.1 Chloroflexota bacterium
ACACAGTTCTCGTGACCTAGAAACCAATAGAGTGGTAATGGTAGTTTGTCCAAGGCCGTCTCAACGGTCTCCTGCAATTAGAAGCCTACTGCTTCTGCAAACCGATGTTAAGCACGAGTTCATAATCTCCATTGTCTTTCCTTTCTTTCTTCCAGTTAAGTTCGTTTATTTTGTACAGACCGGTCATGGACTTTCCATCATCCGCCAGGACTTCTATTTCTTCAGTATGGCCTTCCCTCAGGAGGTACAACTCTTCCTCGGTCGATTTCACATCCTTCTCAGATTGTACACGACCTCGAATCCCAATAGACCCTCCCATGTACCCTTGTATTGTGTACTGGGCTCCGGGACTTTTTGTGAGTACTACACTTCCTATCTTGATGAACATGCGATTATCACTTGCATTGTGGTTCTCAACCAAGCAATAAGCTATGCCATTAAGGAGTTCTTCAAAGTCTTCAGCAGACGGAGCAACTCGCTGGTAAGAATTTCTAGCCGTGCCCGATTTGGCGGACGAGGCAAAAACTGTGAAATGAAACGAACCTCTAGAGTTGGCGGGCTCCCAACAAGCAAAGTCGATGGTTGAATCATAAAAGCATCGAATCGTGTCGCGCTCATTATGATAATATCTTTCAAAAAATGTGAATCTACAAGGTTAGCAAAAAATGCGATCTTAACTTAGGTTGCTCCCAGATTCGCAATCGACCGGATCTTTACCACGAATGCCACTGAAATGAGGTCTCCATTCAGTACTTCGCCGACTATAATCGAGCGTCGGCGAGAATCATGGATTGTGACATCTGTCTCCTGTGTTCACTATTGAGCGAGTACGTGTGCGTGGTAGTGCTCAACGGGCATCATCATCCCAAAAGCTCTCTGGACGACCTCGTTCATAGCAGGGTGGATGTGAATAGCTTTCTCGATTGTCTCCGCACTTCCCCCTGGCGCATACATTACGTTGATTATTTCTTGGATGAGTATTGAAGCATTGGGCCCCACAATGTGAGCGCCTAATACTCTTTGATCAGAACCATCGACGATCACCTTGACGAAGTATTCCTTTACGTTCATCGCTTCTCCCTTCGCAGTATCTTCGTACCTGCAAAACCCGATCTTGACCAGATCCTTTCCAACATTCTCTACGGCCTCCTTCTCGCTCATCCCAACACCCGCGACTTCGGGGTAGGTGAAAATTGCATGAGGAATAGCATGATAATCCGCCTTGATTTTTCGCTTTAGAATCGCGTTGTAGTAAACTATCTCGGATTCATAGTTTGCAACATGCTTGAACATGTACCTTCCCTTGGCATCACCGAACGACCAAACATTTGGTTGAGAAGTCTCAAGATAATCGTTGACTAGAATCCAGCCATCATCAGTCGTCTTTACTCCTCCCCTTTCCGGATGCAAGACATCGGTGAGTGGGCCCCTTCCTGCCGCGATCATAATCTCTTCCGCTTCCAGCTCTAGTTTCATCCCGCTCTGTCTATCCTGTGCAATCAGCAGTTTCTTTCCATTCGAGGCTTTCTTCACTTCCTCCACTTCATGATTCGTGATCATTTCTATATGCTTGCTCAATTCATTCTTTGCTAGCTCAGAGACCTCGGGCTCTTCGTCGGGGAGAAACCTCGGATTTCGTCCAATGATCGAAACCTTGGACCCCATGCTCGAAAGGAAGTGCCCGTATTCGGCAGCGATGTATCCTCCGCCTACTATCGCAACGCTACTCGGCAGGGTCACTAGTTTAAGTATGGTGTCGCTTGTGATGTATCCGACCTCTTCCAGCCCTTTTATCGGGGGGATTGCCGTCCTCGATCCGAGGCACAGGAAAATCATCTCGGATGTTATTATCTCGGCGTCGTTTCCTACCTTCATCGTATATGGAGAGACAAATTCGGCGGCGGATTGGTAGTAGTCAATGTTCTCCGAGGAAGAGAGCCCCCGGCGAATCGAGTCAACGTCCCTTGCAATCAGAGAACGCATTCTGTTCATGATTTTTAGAAAGTCTATCTTCTTGATGTCTGCCTCAACACCCAGCTCCTGGGCTTCCTCAATATTTCTGACGAGCTCGGCCGGATAGAGCAATATCTTCGATGGAATGCATCCCCTAGTCAGACAAATTCCTCCCGTCTCATCCTTGTCTATTACCGCAATTCTGATCTTCGGGTTCCTCTGTATCAGGGGATCTAGGAGATTAGCTGCCGAACCGCTACCGATTATTATTAGATCATAGTTCTTCAAATACAACAT
>JBOGSL010000092.1:0-2658 GCA_050695395.1 Chloroflexota bacterium
GTATGACTGCAATCGTATTGCCGTGCTGCGAGTAGCCCAGACCCGTTCCCCGAAGTAGGATGGCGAGGGCGGCACGGCCAGAATAGCGTCCTATGATTTCTCTCGCTTGCATCCGACCTGTCGAGGAATTCCAAGCGAACATGATCTGCACGTGCGCCTGCGCGCCGAATTGCAAGAGCGCCTTGTCGAGCGGCTGCGCCGGTATGTCAAACTGGGCGACGTTGTCCAGATCTCCCGCCAAAACGGCCTGGGCATCGGCGAAGGAAGCGAGGAATACAGTTGCGACAGCCAGCGCGAGATAGGTGCGAAATCTGACCGAACGGAACATCGCGCCTTTGCAGTGATCACGAGTCGAGACCATCAAAAAATCCCCCCGGGTGTTTGTGTCGTGCACGGCCGCGCATCTCTAGCATCGCGCGGGCGCGCTCATATCTCGTGAGGACAACGATTCTGGGAAGGAAAGAGGAATGCGGCGCCTGATTCGCGCCTGTCAGCGGCCCTTCTGAGCAGCGCAGGACGGATGGGTTCGGGCAGCACGCATGTAAACGCAAACGCGGCCGCCACGCTCGTCGACATCCACCGCAAAGATCTTCGGCAAGCCCTGCAGCCACTCTTCGATCTCGCCATCGAGAATGACGCCGCTGAATCGAAGTCGTCCAGCCGAGGGTGTGGCGAAGATCTGTCGCGGGAAGTAGCGGTTTACATCCTCGATCACGTCTCGGAGAGGCTCATCGTCGAAAATCAGCCGTCCGTGTACCCAAGCGGTCGCAGCGTTTGTATCGGTGCGCACTACAGACGCCACGATGCCGTTGTCGCGATAGCTGACCTCCTCCCCTTTGGTCACGCGTACTGGAGGAGGTAGAGGGACTGACGCGGCGCCTCGGCTGATCGCGGACGAGAGGCTCACAAGAGGAGGCGCGCTGACCGTTACCGTCCCTTCCGTGACCGTCACCACTACCCTATGGGGATCGCGCGTCACGAGGAACGCCGTCCCCACGGCCCTGATGACGCCGTTACCGGCATCTACCAGGAAGGGCCATTTCGGATCATGCGCGACCCTGAACCACGCTTCGCCCCGGACGAGCTCCACGGAGCGAGCCGCCCCCGACAAGGCGACCACCAGCTTCGTGCTGCCGCCCAGGGTGATCTCGGAGCCATCGACAAGATGAACCTCCTCCAATCCGCCCACGTCTGTCTGATAGGTGACGGGACCGCCGCCGTCGCCGGCCCCGGCGCCGACCCAGTCCCCTGGTGACCACCAGACGAAGGCGGCAATCGCAGCCATCGCCGCGACGGTGATTCCTCCCGTCAGCAGCGGCCACCACTTTGCAGCCGACAGCCAGGGATACGGCGTCCGCGGGAGCCTCCTCGATCTCCACGCCATTATCGTAGCGGTGAGATCGTATTCGTCGGCAGCAATGTCGGCGCTCCGGCACGGCCTTGGAACCGGATGAAGGCGGCTGTCGGCAACCAGCCGCGTAAGACGCTCGAAGAGTCGCTCATTCTCAGGATCTGAATACCAGGTCTGCCAGTCGCGAATGACTGCGCCCGTCAGCTCCGATGCGTCCCAGTCGGTCAGCCTCTCATGCCAGGTGAGCGCCTCTACCCAACGCTCCGTACCTGGAGCGAGCGCATCATCGCCCCCGCTCACGTGAGCTTCCTCGGCGCCTCGGCGGAATCGAGGCAAGCCTGGAGATACTCCATTGCCCGCGCGACGTGGAGCTTCGCCATGCGCTCCGTGATTCCCATTTCTCTACCGACGCGCGAGAACCGTTGTCCCTCGAGGATCCGGAGCAGGAATGCCTGACGGCACCGTGGCGGCAACTGCGCAATGGCCTTACGCACGATGGCGAGGCGCTCTCTAAACTCGACCACGCACTCGGTCGAGGGACTCGATCTGTCGGTGGGTTGCAGCGCGAGACTGGCGATCCGGGCCCGTGTCGCGCGTTGTCGCTTACGGTCGATCGCCAGATTGGCCGCGACCCGCCAGAGATAACCCACCTGCAAGCTGACGGTGTCCGGCCGGTCGAGTGCCAAAACCTTCGCATACGCCTCCTGTACGATCTCCTTCGCGTCCTCGGCGGAGCGGGTCCGAATCGACAGAAAGCGCACCAGCGCCGAGTGATGCTTCCTACAGATCTCCGCCAGCTCCTGTGAGCGATCCGGCTTGCGAGTCGCTGGGTCCACCACGGAAGCGGATGGATCGGGCGCTTCGGGCGCTGACTCCAAGCGCATCGGATCGCAATCGACTGCGCTCATTCCTACGCTGCTTCAGACGGACGAGAGTCGTAATCAGGAACCGCTTCCGGTATCGCGCGCGGGCGACGGGAGGCTCCGTCGAGGAATAGCTGGAGCTGCGAGCACATTGGATTTCAGAATGCTGTTTGGAAGTTGTTCAGTGATGTCGCAGCGGATTCAGTATCACACAGGCTCGCGCCCAATATTAGGCAGACGTCAACTGTTAGTCATAAACGAGCGGTTTAGCTCAACATGGTGGACAGCGTGATCTCCCGACTCCACTGCTGCCGTGCGTGAGGCAACGGTGGCCCAATCGTCTGCGGGCAACGTGCCCCAAAGGCATCCGGCGGTTCGTCTGGGTGTCACCTGAACCAAGATGAAGCCCACCGTTCATGGACGTTGGACTCATCTCAATGGTTC
>JBOGSL010000093.1:0-1963 GCA_050695395.1 Chloroflexota bacterium
GAACTGTGGTGCGGGTGACCAAGTGCGACAACATCGGACGGGTCACGCTAAAGCCGGCGTTGGATGCCGTTAAGCGGTATATTGGCTCCACGTACCGTTACTTCATCAACGCTGGCAAGGCTTTCTACGTGAACGGCGAATTGGTGGAGGCGGATGATCCGCTCTGGCGGGACCACCCGGAGACGACGGTCTTGCTTGAGGACACCTTCGAGTACACGTATCCGAGGAGCGATGCACGATTCGGTCGGAAGGAAACGGTGGGCTGCGTCCTGGTCTACCTACCGGACATGGGCGGCATCGAAGAGAACAAGCGCCACGGCCTGACCGCGGACCGGGCCGGCTTTTATGTCATGCGAAATCGCCGTCAGATCGTCCCGGCCAGTATGTTCGGGACCTTTACGCGCCATCCGGAATTCAACAGGTTCCGAGGCGAGTTACTGTTCCCGGCGACCATGGATCGGGACCTGGGTGTGTCGTTCCTGAAGTCGTCCTGGGATATCAGGCCCTCGCAATCCTTAAAGGACAAGATTGAGTCTGAAGTGGGGCCCTACATGCGGCAGGCGCGAAAGCTTTACCGCAAGATGCGAGTTGTTGCAGACGACCAGATATCGCACGATGAGGCGGCAAAGACCATCACCCAGCGGTCGCCGTTCCTGCGCAAGCCGAGGAGCGAGACGGAACGCCGTGCGACGGAGTCCAAGGGCGAGGGCTCCGTCCAGCCCAAAGAGTCCAGCCGCGAGCGCTACCCACTCGCGCGAGCCCAAGCTGCGCTAGCGGATCGTGTGCGCTTCGAGACAAGGAGCGACGGCCCCACCGCTCCCTTCTACGAGGCTACGCTTGACGGGCGGCGGGTCGTGATTGCGTACAACGTTGACCACGCTTTTTACGAGCGCTTTCTCGTAGAGAATCGTGACAACCGCTCCCTGGTAGTAGGCATCGACTACCTTGTCTACTCACTGGCCACGGCCGAAATACTTGCGCGAGACGACGATACCTACGAATTCCTGAGGCGAATGCGAGAGGACATGTCGTTCAACCTGCGTCAACTGCTCACGACGTAGGGATACGGCAGCGCAGCAGGGCCCCG
The DNA here is from genome assembly GCA_050695395.1 of Chloroflexota bacterium. Lineage (GTDB taxonomy): Bacteria > Chloroflexota > UBA5177 > UBA5177 > UBA5177 > JBOGSL01. The sequence goes on from JBOGSL010000093.1 coordinate 1,088, forward strand.
TTCGACGAACGGGGCCCTCATTTTTGGCAGGATAGGGCTTTCAAGCACCCGCGTGCTGGGGCGTAGCCTGCGGGGCTCGATACGAGCCCAGATCGCAAGAGCTGCAGCAGTGTGAGCGGGTAGTCGACGCCGGACCCGAGGTACAGACCTCCGGTGCTGTAGGCGCTGCGAAGCGCTTCCTGCGCCAACTCCACCGCCCCGGACTTTGCGACTGCGACTCCTCGATGCACCGTCGGATAGAAGCCGGCGCCTGGCGCCAGCAGCGTTCCAGCCAGGCGATCGCCGCGTGGCCTCCGCCATGGAGGACGTCTTCGGAGACGTCGAGACGGTTCATTGCCGGCTTCCGAGGATGTCTGAGATACTGATCGTGGGATCGATGGTTACACATTGCGTCACACGTCGGCCCCTCGGCCGGTAAGAAACGGCTTGTAGAAGAAAACCATAACACTCCATGTCCCTATAGCTCAGTTGGATAGAGCACCGGCCTCCGAAGCCGGGTGCGTCGGTTCGAGTCCGGCTAGGGACGCCAGTCATGCGGGCTTGCCGGTTCGCGTTCGGAGCCGGCATTCATTGTGCTGCCGGACCTCCTCGCATCGTTTCCCAGAGGTGTGTCACAATTCCGCGTGCGCCGGTGCTTGATAGATACTGGCCTCGGACGGCACCAACCGTATACGGAGACATGTGTGACTGAAGCAGCGGCGGTACCGGCTCAAGCGGCCCCCGATCAAGCCGAGGGACCTGCCATCCAGACCCAGGGCCTCACCAAACGCTACGGCTCGATCCTGGCGGTGGATCACCTCGATCTCCTCGTGGAACGCGGCGAGATCTTCGGCTTCCTTGGCCCCAACGGTGCCGGCAAGACCACCACCATGCGTA
>JBOGSL010000094.1:0-3009 GCA_050695395.1 Chloroflexota bacterium
GTTTTCGTCCGATCCCCTTCCGTACTGCACCACCCACTTCTAGCGAGAACGACGGCGTGCAACGCCGGCCGCGGGCCGGCGCTACACGCTTTCCGTAGGCCAGGCCCATGAACCGGCCGCCGATCACGAGGGCAGCGTAACGGCTTTGTGTAGCAGATCGTCGAGGAGGCGCGGGGCGATAAGGACGCTTGCAATGTTGACGGCAAGCAGGCCGGCAAAGACAGCGGCGATGGCCAGATCGGCCTCAAGATTGTGCCAGACCACCAGACCCAGTATCAGCAAGATGGCAGTGAAGGCGCCGAGGGTGGCAGTGGCAAGCAAATCGACGATCGCGGCAATTCCGCTCGCTTGACGCCGGGGATTGGTGGCGTCGAGCTTGGGCCAAACAAACGTAGCCATCAGTGCAACCGCGCTGAGCGCAACGATCAGCAGGGCGATGGCCAACACCTGGATGACGACTTCGCCTAGAGCCGTGCCGAGGGCGAGGGAAAAGGCAACGAGCGCGGCTTCGACCAGGACGAGAATCGGGGCCATGGCAAATATCCACTTCTCCGCCAGGACGCGAGAGGGTGAGATCGGGGCCAGGGCGAGTAAAACGATGGCCTTGCGCTCGCGATTGATTACTCCGGGCGCCGAGGTGAAAACCATGAGTCCGGCGGCGGCGACCAGCAATACCAAGGTGATGGCAAGCGGCGCTCCCATGTGAAGCCTCTCACTGCCGATGAGTCGATAGGCCTGGAACCCAATGATGAACAGCGGGTAGATGTAAACCACGAGATACTGCGGGTCGCGGCGCAGCGTCAGCAGATCTTTCAAAAAGAGCTGCCTCAAAACCGGAGCGCGGACGGTTTGGGCTGCGCCGGGCGGCGCCGTAGGAAGCGAGATCGCAGCGTCGGGGAAGAAAGCCGGAGTGGCCGGGCGGCGACCTACTTCTCGATAGCTGGCCGAGCCGGTAGACAACCGGCGGCCGACCACTCCCGTCGCAATGACAAACATTCCGACCCCGAGGATGGCTGTTGCTACAAGGTCGCGGCCGGCGGCGGCGCTCTGGCCCAGCCCCACATCGACGATGAATCGAGCCGGCCAGGTTGACGGAACCCAGGCAGGAAGCGTAGGAAACGTTCCCGAGTGCGACGATGTTACGACCTGCGATAGCAAGTAGAACGCCAGGGCGAGGCCGGTACCGACGAACGCACTGACGGTCCGGGCGTGAGAGGCCGGTACGGCGCGGAGCAAAAGAACGGTGATCAGCGCTGCCAGCGAGACGGGGGCCAGGGGCGTCAGAATCAGCGCCAGGATGACGGCGGGGTAATAGGCGGCGGTGACGCTCACGCCGCTTCCGACGGCGAACAGGGCGGGAAGGCTGATGCAGAGCAAGGCTGAGAAGCTGAGCGAGGTGAAGAGCAGGCGCTCAGCGATGATCAGCGCCGGCCGCACGGGCGAGAGCAAGAGAAGGCGCAGCGCGTTCTGGTCCGTGAGAGCGCCGATCATGGTCGTGAAGGCATAGAAGAAGATGAGGAGCACAGCAGCCGAGCCGGCCAGGAGCAGCACTGGCTTGAACAGCACAAAGATGATGAGGTGGGCGGTGGGATTGCTTGATACCCACGCCGCGGCATGGCGGAAGGCCAGCCAGCCGACAAATACCAAGGCTATCGCGATCCACAAGGGTCGGCCCATCGTGCGGACGTTGTAGATTGGCCTGCCGCTGTGCATGCTAAACCGGAGCAAGAGGCGCAGATGGAGCAGAGAGAGAGCGCCGATGGCACTCAACTAGACCTCCAGCAGCGCCTGGGCAACGGCGCCTTCTTCCCCCTCGGCGGTGAGTTGGAGGAAGATGTCCTCGAGGCTCTCGCCGGATGAGGCGTGAACCGATTGGCGAAGCTCGGACATCGTTCCCTCGGCGATGATGCGGCCGTGATCCAGTATGGCGATCCGATCGCAAATCGCCTGGGCGATCTCGAGGATGTGGGTGGAGAGTACAATGCCCCGGCCCGCGTCGGCCAGCGATCGCAGCGTGTCCTTGAGCAAGCGGGCACTGCGCGGATCGAGCCCGACCGTGGGCTCGTCCAGGAGGAGGATCTGCGGCTCGTGAATGAGGACCCCGCAGAGGGCCGCCTTTTGCTTCATGCCGTGGGAGTAACCAGCGATGAGATCGTCGGCCGAATCCAGCAGTCCAAAGTAGGCCAGGAGCCGCTCACGGCGGTTGGCGAGATCCAGGGTCGTTCCGTAGAGATCGGCCATGAAGGTGACAAATTCGCGACCGGTGAGCTTGTCGTACAGATATGGCTCGTCGGGGAGGAAGCCAATCAGACGTTTGGCGGCGCGAGGATCTTGATCGACATTGATGCCGTCGATGAGGACCTGGCCGGCGGTGGGCCGGAGCAAGCCGACGCACATGTTGACGGTGGTGGTTTTGCCGGCGCCGTTGGGGCCGAGCAAGCCGACGATTTCGCCTCGCTGCACGGCAAGGCTGACATTGTTCACCGCCTCAAGCGAGCCGTAGCGCTTGACGAGGTCAGATGCCTGGAGAAGGAGATTTCCTCTTTCGAGCATATCTTGCACATGGTAGCAGCAGAAACGCGGGCTCCCTGACGGCAACGACTGCCTGAGCGGTCGCGAAAACTACCTCTCTGTCTCGACGGGTACTCGGCTCAGTTAGGCCACTGTGTTGTTACCTCCCCAGAATTGCATTTGCTAGACCGGTCTTGGGCCGGTTCGGAGGGCATGATGCGGAGTGTGGGAGCGTACGAGGCCAAGACTCACCTACCTCGGCTGCTCCACGAAGTTGCCGAAGGTCAAGCCGTTACGATCACGAAACACGGCGTGCCGGTTGCCAAGCTCGTGTCTCCGGACGCGATCCGCCCGCGGGATGTCCGGGCGGTGATCGAGGCGCTGCAGGAGTTTCGTAGAGGTAAGACGCTCGGCGAAACCGCGGTTGGCGAGCTTATCCGGGAGGGACTCGTAGATAAAACTTGACTACCCACGGATTACGCCCGCCCATTCCTACAC
>JBOGSL010000095.1:0-15004 GCA_050695395.1 Chloroflexota bacterium
CGCAAACCACGGGGTGATGATGGCGCCACGGCTAGTTCAGGACGTAGAAAGCCCCGGCGGACATGTGATCTCGCGGACCAAACCCCTGATTCTGAGCCGGGTAATGAGCCGAGAGTCGGCGTCGCAAGTGACGGACGGCATGGTCTTTGTTGTCCAGCATGGGTCGGGTTTCGAGGCGGCGGTCCAGGGAATGGAGGTCGCCGGCAAGACGGGCACCGCGGTGAGCGGCGCGAGCACGGCCAATGCCTGGTTTATCAGCTTCGCGCCCGCGCGACACCCCCGCGTGGCCGTAGCGGTGCTGAATCAGTACGCCGGAGAGGGCTTCGCGCACGCGGCGCCCATCGCCCGCAAGGTTATGCTTGCCGCGCTCGCGCGGCATTAAGCCTGTTCGCGCCGTATAATGCGCGAAATGTACGCAAAAAGGAGGCTTTCATGACCCGCTCTGTCGTGCGGCGCGTCAATCCCCCTGCTCCGCCTCGGAGAAGGATGGATGGCGGCCGGATGATCGCGGCCGGCGTGGTGGTGCTCTTCGCGCTGATTGGCGTGGTGAGTGCCGGACGCTACCTCAGCGATAGCTTCGCTTCGGCGAAGCCAAATGCCTCCGGTTCCCACCACAAGACCACGACCGGAAACAACTCCGCCTCGCTGGCGCTCGCCCGTGCCGGCACTCAGGCAACTTCCATCGTACGCGCCGCGGAAACATCCGGACGACGCCAGGCCAAGGCCGAGTTGAAGCAGGCGCAAAGGAAAGCAGCGCGGCTGGTGGCGGCTGCCAGGCGATCTACCAGCAGTTCTACATCCGCACATCCCAGCAGTGCCGCGTCGACCCAGCCCATTCCGACGGCTACCACGCTGCCTGTCATTTCGAGCTCCGGTCCCAGTTCGTCTGGCGGATCGAGTGCCGGCACGGGCTCGTCCGCTGTCCCGGACCTCAGCTCGGCGCCCGCAAGCTGGTTGGTAGTGGGATACAACGTTGCGTGGGGCGGCGGATCCGGCGTCGGTAGCATCAGCGTAATCAATCGCAGCAGGGGATCACTCAGCGGGACCGCGCTGGTCCAATACTACGGTCCGAAGGGCGGCCTTGGCTCGTCAGAGGCAAGTTTCACAGACCTCGGAGCCGGGCAAAGCGAGACCCTTAGCTTGCAAGGAGATGCTTACCCGGCCAGCGCGAGCGGGTACCACATCGTGATCAGCAACGTCCACTAAGCAACCAGGTATCACGGTATACTGGGCGGCATGAATCGCACCCTGAGCTACACCGGCTGGGCAATGATGGCGGTCGGGCTAGCCATCCTCGCGTACGTGGGCATAACCCTGGCCACGAAGCACCAGGCGACCACCCATACCTGGACGAAGCAGCAGGCCAAGCAAGCGCAGACCATAGCCCTGAACCTTGGAAAGCACAAAGTGCAAAGGTCTCACAATGCTCCCAAGGTCGCGGCGGGCTCCCAGCCGGCGACGCACATCGATATCCCTGCGATCGACGTGAACGCGCCGATTGTGCAGACGGCGCCCGTCGGGGGTGTCTGGCAGGTGGCGGACTGGGCAGTCGGCCACCTCACGAGCACTCCCAATCCGGGAGCGAAGGGTAACATGGCCCTCTCGGCGCACGACGACATCAAGGGCGAAATCTTCAAGCGTGTGGGACAGCTTCGACCTGGTACGCCCATGGAGATCTACACGACGAGCGCGAAGTACACGTACGTGGTTACCGGACAGCAGGCGGTCGACCCGTCCGATGTGGCGGTGCTCGATCCTACTAGCAAAGCAACCGTGACACTCATCAGTTGCAGCCCGTACTGGGTGGACACACAGCGACTGGTGATTCGAGGCGTTCTGAAGTCGATCTCGCGCGCCTGAGATGTCGGGCGGGAAGGAAGCTCCGTCGCGTGTATTGCGCGATCAGGGACTCCTGGCGCGAAAGCGGCTGGGGCAGCACTTTCTGCAGGACCGAGGAGCGCTCGCCAAGATTCTGACGGCCGCCGACATCCAACCGGGTGACAACGTTCTGGAGATCGGACCGGGAACGGGTGTGCTCACCCAGCTTCTGGCCGAGCAAGCGGGGAAGCTGGTGGCTGTCGAGCTGGACGATCGGCTTTTCCAGCTGCTCACCGAGACCTTTGAGTCCGACCCAAACGTACACATCGTCCACGGAAATGCCCTCGATATAGACCCGTGCACGCTGTTCGCCGGCGCATACAAGGTGGTCGCCAACATCCCCTACTACATCACCGGCCCGCTGCTGCGGCACTTTCTCGAGGCCGGCTGCCCGCCGGTACTGTTGGTGCTCATGGTTCAGCTCGAGGTCGCACGGCGGATCACAGCGAAACCGGGAGATCTGAGCCTTCTCGGACTGAGCGTTCAATGGTACGCCGAGCCGAAGCTGATCGCGCGAGTGCCGGCCGGCGCCTTCTACCCACGCCCCAAAGTTGATTCCGCCATCGTCCGGCTGACGCCACACTCCAATCCCTTGCGACAATCGCGCGCGGAGCGCCTCTTTCGGCTCGCTCACGCAGCCTTTGGAACGCGGCGGAAGCAACTGGGCAACGCCCTGAGTCTTGGGCTGGGCATCGATCGCGATGCATCGCGCGCTCTGCTCCGGGAGGCCGAGATCGAACCGGAACGCCGGGCGGAGACGCTTACCCTCGAGGAATGGGAGAGGCTGGCCGGGACTCAGGAGGCAGGATAGATGCGACTGTTGCGGCGATCCGGCGCCGAATCTACCGAGGGCCTCCACCTGGTCGTGGGACTCGGCAATCCGGGAGGCAAGTACGAAGCAACCCGTCACAACATCGGCTGGACGGTGGTCGAGGAACTGGGCCGCCGCCACGATCTACGATTCAAGGGGTCGAGGCAGCGGGCCGACGTGGCTCGAGGAACGATTGGCGGCCGGCCGGTGCTTCTGGCCCTGCCGCTGACGTACATGAACGAGAGCGGCCTGGCGGTCTCACGGCTGTTGCAATACTACAAGATCCCCCTGGAGCGATTATTAGTCGTCGCCGACGACCTCGACCTGCCGTTCGGGACACTTCGAACCCGGCCCGGCGGCAGTTCGGGCGGGCAGCGCGGCATCGAGTCGATCATTCGAGAGCTGGGAACCGATCAGTTCGCCAGGCTCCGACTCGGCATCGGACGGCCACCCGGAGATACGATCAACTACGTGCTCGGTCGGTTTCCGCCGAACGAAGCGCGAGATCTGCCGGCGATAGTCCGCGTCGCCGATGATGCCATCGAGTCCGTGCTTTGGCGGGGAGTCAAGCCGGCGATGAACGAGTTCAACAAGAGCTGGCTGCCGTCCGACGGCGCCGGCGACAGCGCTGTACAATAATCGACCATGTGCGGGATTTTCGGGTACGTCGCGGCGCGGGAACATGACGCGGGCGAGGTAATTGACGGGCTTCGCTACCTGGAGTATCGAGGCTACGACTCCTGGGGAATCGCATTGGCGGCGGAAAGCGGCATCGTGAGCGAGAAGGATGTAGGACCTATTGCCGATGCTCGGATCGTGCTGCCCCCATCGCGCGCGGCCCTGGGCCACACGCGCTGGGCAACCCACGGCGGCGTTACTCCGGCGAACGCTCACCCCCACCTCGATTGCGGTGGTCGACTTGCCTTGATCCACAACGGCATCGTGGAGAATCACCAGGAGCTTCGGTCCCAGCTGCACAGGCAGCACCAGTTCTCGTCGCAAACCGACACGGAGGTACTGGTCCACTCTCTGGAGGAGGACTTGGAGCGCGAGGAGGACCTTCTCGAGGCGCTATTGCACGTCTTCCGCCGCGTCGAGGGGCTGAGCGCCGTCGCGGTGCTCGATTCACAGACCGGCCAGATCGTCGCCGCCAAAAACGGCTCACCGCTGGCGGTCGGGTGGGCCGAAGATGCGGTGTATCTCGCCTCCGATCCCATAGCCATCCTGCCGCACACCCACAAGATCACCTTTATCGAGGATGGTCAGGCGGCGGCGCTCTCTCCCGACGGAATCCGTATCCGGTCGGTGGCCACGGGCGAGGCAGTGACTCCCGAGGTACGCGACGTGGCGTGGGACGAGCGCCGGGCGCATCTCGGGGGCTACGCCCATTACATGGCGAAGGAAATCGACGAGCAGCCGCGCATCATACGTCAGATAGCGGACGAGAAACAGGACGACGCTATCGAGCTGGCGAAGCTGATCGAAGCTTCGCGGGACGTCTATCTGATCGGTTGCGGCACCGCCAATCATGCCGGTATCTCCGGCCGCTACATGCTGTCGGAAATCGGCGGGAGGCGGGCCGGCTCGGCAGTTGCGTCAGAGATGACGCTGGTCGAGCCTCTGCTGGACGAACACAGCCTGGTAATCGCTCTCTCTCAGAGCGGAGAGACGATCGATGTGATGGATGCGGTCAAGGCGGCACGAGACCGCGGCGCGAAGGTGGCTGCGTTGACCAACTCGGAAGGCTCCAGCCTTGACCGTTTCGCCGATCGTACCGTGCTGCTGAATTGCGGGCCGGAGCGCTGCGTGCTTTCTACCAAGTCGTATACGGCGATGCTGGCCGTCTTGCAGCTTACGGCGTCTCTATTGGGGGGAAAGAAGGACGGCGCGGAAGAGCTGCGCCAGGCAGGATACCGCATGGCTTCGCTGCTGGGGCAGGACAGTGTGCGAGAAGCGGTGAAAGAGACCGCGGGTCGTATCGCGAATCAGCAGCACCTGTTCGTCCTGGGACGTCATCACAGCTACCCCCTTGCGCTGGAGGCGGCGCTCAAGATCAAGGAAGTGAGCTACATGCACGCCGAGGGCTTCGCGGCCGGCGAGCTAAAGCACGGAGTCATTGCGCTCGTCACCTACGGAACGCCGTGCTTGATCCTGGCGCCGGATGACAGCTTCCGTCGGGAGGCGGTAACGGCGGCCGCCGAAGTGCGAGCGCGTGGCGCGCTCACCATCGGCCTGTCACCGCGTCCCGAACCCGAGTTCGATATCACGCTGCCACTCAGCGGCTATAGTAGCGGCCCGTACGAGATCGCGGCGCTGTCGCAGCTGCTGGCGTACGAGCTGGCTCTGCTGCGCGGCTGCGATCCCGATCGTCCGAGAAACCTGGCGAAGAGCGTTACAGTACGCTAGCGCTACTCGATCGGCCGAGCGAGCGGCATGCCTTCGGCCGAGGCGTCGGTACGACGAGAGGCGCGAAGCTCGAGCACGACGAAGCCGCCGAGTAGCAAGGCCGCAAGCACGATGAAGGCGGCCAGCTTGAGGAGCTTCGCCACGAGGAGGTCGAGCGCTGCCAGCGCGACGCACATGCTGTAGAGGATGATCACCGTACGTTGGTAGCCCAGCCCGAGCTCGAGCATGCGGTGGTAAACGTGCTGCTTATCGCCCGAGAGGAAGCTTCGGCCGCGAAGCCGCCGCCGCACGATGGCCCAGGCCACATCCAGGACAGGGATGAGCAGGATGAGCAGAGCCGTGCCGAGCTTGGCCGGGCCGATAATGGCCAGGGCGCCCAGCCCCAGCCCGAGAAACATGCTGCCGGAATCGCACAGAAAGATGCGGGCTCGGTGCCAGTAGAACGGCAAGAAGCCGAGCAGCGCGCCCGCCAGGCCCAGGGGCAAAATCAGATCTTCATGGTTGGGCATGCCGGGCAAGGCATACCGCGACGATTCCCAGGCCCAAGCTGCCAGAAGCAGGGCGGCGATTGCGACGACGCCGGCGGCGAGACCATCGAGCCCATCAAGAAAATTGACGGTATTCATCATACCGACCAACCAGAAGAGGGTGAGTCCGACCCCGGCCCAGAGGGGCAAAGCATAGCCCGGCGCATTGAAGGCCGCATCCGGGATGCTGAGCGTCGAGATAGTGTGGAGTCCGCAGATCAGCGCGACCGACGCGGCGACTACCTGGCCGCCGAGATGTACCAACGGCGGGAGGTTGTAGAGCTCGTCCAGAATCCCGATGAGAACGGCCGCGCCGCCGCCGGCCAGCACGCCGACGACCGGGGGGCTGAGCGGGACAGTTACGATCGCGGCAAAAGCGAAGGCGACGTAGACCGCCGCCCCACCCATGAGCGGCGTCGGGGTGAGATGGATCTTCTGCCCGATGGGCCGGTCAATCACGCCGAGTTTAGTTGCGACGAGCCGGGCCACAGGGGTCAGGATAGCAGCGGCGACGAATCCCGACGCGAGCGCCCCAAGCGGTCCCAGCTCTGTCAGGTTCAGGATGCCTCCTAGCTCGCGGTGCTCGAGGTCGGCTCCGGCCAGGGAACACCCTCGCGGCTGTCCGCGGTGGTCGGTCTGCCGATCTCGTAGTAATGCACGGCTGGATCGAGCTTTCGATCGCGCCAGGCTCCGAAGTTATCCACGATGACCGTGCCGGGACGGATCAGGTCCTCAATGGCCGCCTCGCGATACGCCGTATGGGGCGTCACCAGCACGAGGCCGTCGCAGTCGGAGAGATCTCCGGGGAAGTCGAGGGTGGTGACGCCGCAGATGTCTTCGATGTCCTCGGCACTGTAGTAGGGATCGTGTAGCCGCAAGCGAGGAGTATCTCGCAAACACTCAACGGCATCGAGCGCCGGCGAAAGCTTGTGCATCTTGGCGTCGACAGTATACGCCAGGCCAAGAATGCCGATCGAGCGACAGTCAGCCAGCAGGGTACGAAGTCTCTCGGCATAGAGCCGTGAGAAGAACGCGTGGTTGAGATCGACGGCCGAGCGCACCGGCTCGAGATAGGGGTTGTCCCAGCCGCCCTCCGCAAGCGTGTATCGCGGGGCCAGAGGGATGCAGTGGCCGCCAATGCCCATCGAAGGGTGGTAGAGCGGGATATTCCACTTGGTGCTGGCGAGCGCCAGGACGTGCGTCATGTCGTATTGGGGAAACGCCAGCGCGAGGCTGTTGGCCAGGGCCAGGCCCTGGAAACGGATCAAGTTCTCGATCACCTTGGTGAAGGCCGCATGATAGGCATCGCGCGCGGGGACGACGTGATCGCAAACCAGTGAGTAGAGCTCCACGAGCAGTTCGGTCGCCTCGGGCGTGTCGGCGCCGACGATGCGCGGAAGGCTGCGGAGGCTGAATCGATCGCCGGAGAACCAGTCTCGCCTAGGAGCGGCAGCCAGTATCACGTCGTACCCCGGCTGCAAGCCGGAGGCGTGAAGCTGCGGCAGAATCACGGTATCGATCCAGGTGGGCTGGATGGTGCTTTCGATGATGATGGCCGGGGTCAGGCCGTCGAGCTGCGTGTCGCGAATCGTCCGGCACAGGATGGGCATGACATCCGCGAGGGCCGCGGAGCTTGGCTCGGCGCCGCGCTCGGTGGGAACAGCAATGATGTGAACGGCCACCCGCTGGTGCCGCAGATCACGCCAGTCGTTGGTGGCCACCACCGGTACATGGCCTTCGAGCGCCTCGGGCAGCACTCCCTCGGTGGTGAGGAAGCGGCCCCGGCGAATCTCGTCCACCCGACTCGGAGCAATGTCGTAGCCGGCGCAGCGAATGCCGGCCTGGCTGAAGTGAAACATAGCACTGGCGCCGATGTGGCCGCATCCCCAAACCCCGATCGACGCATCGCCGCGGGTGAGGGATTCCACCAATCGAGACATGGTCAGTCCTTTCGCACTCGCCCTTCGGTGAGGACGAGCCAGGCAAAGTGCGGCAGAACGAGCATCCGCCGCCAGCGCCAGGGCTGATGAACCAGGCGCCATAGCCAGTCTAATCCGTGCTGCTGCATCCAGATGGGGGCGCGCTTCGCGCGGCCGGCAATGTAATCGAAGCTTCCGCCCACGCCCATCGCTACGACCGCTCCAGTTTCGGCCAGGTGTTGGGCAATCCAGAGATCTTGAGCCGGCGCACCAAAGGCCACGAAAAGGACATCGGCGTTGGATTGCCGGATCGCCTCGACGATATCGGCGGCATCTTCGAGCCGCGGCGTGCCCGAGAGCGTTCCGGCGATCTGGAGGTTCGGGATTGCGGCTCGGAGGCGCTCCGCGGCTTCCGCCGCGATCCCTTGGCCGCCGCCCAGCAGGAAGACGCGGTAGCCACGGGTCGCGGCGAGGCTCGAAAGCGACCAGATGAGGCCGTAGCCGCCCACTCGCTCTGGTAGCGCCGCCCCCTTTCTACGAAGCGCCCAGACAACGCCGGCTCCGTCGGCGGTAGCGATGTCGGCCCGATCAAGTACCTGCGCAAAGTCACGATCCCGACGTGCTCGCATGATGAACTCGGCATTGACCGTCACGATCTGAACGATTTGTCGCTCATCCACCGCCTGCTCTATGCGGGCGAGAACTTGGGGCTGGGTCAATGCGTCCACGCCGATGCCGAGAACCGGCAGGCGATCATCACGCTGGCCTTTCACGTCCGTCATGCCAGTCAAGAATAGTCGTCCTGCCGGCATCTAGGTGAGGCCTACGAGTCGCCTCTTCCGTGACACTACCGCACCGATCTATGCCGGCGGTAAGGACCACCGCCTCGAGACTCCGTTCGCCAAAACAACCACACCCACGAGTGGAGAAACGACGCGAGCTTGGGCTAACCGCGGATACGCACCAGCCTGAAACGGCACGAAAAGTGGTGGGCCTAGCAGGATTCGAACCTGCGACCCGCGGATTATGAGTCCGTTGCGCTGCCGCTGCGCCATAGGCCCCTGCAGCCCAAGTATACCGGGCTTACGTGCCCTTCGAGGGAGGCGGAGGCGGCGCGTGGCCGTGCTTGGGGGCCTTGCAGCCGCCCAAGATGATGCCGGCTCGAACGCTCTGCTTTCCTCGCACTTTGAAGGCGTAGATCGACGCCTTGCCGCACTTGGTCAGGATGGGCAGACGCACACGTCCCTGTAACACCCCGTGCTTGCCGGCCTTCAAGGTACCGGGAAGCAGCGCCTGGGCCTTCGGGTGCTTGCTGTTAGGCACGGCCAGCATAAAGAAGAATCTGTTGCCGGCGGGGAAATGCGAGCCTTTGATCGTGGCCATTCGCCCGATGTTGACCTTGTGAGGTACGACTCTGAAGGACGGATGCTGATGGGCGGCGATGCCGACACCGGCGCTCGTGGCCAGGCCGGCCGCGCCAAGGGTGCCGGCGACAAGGAGGGAGCGACGCATGAAATGCTCTCCTAAAGGGAGGGAAAAGACTGGAGCGGGCACGCGGAATCGAACCGCGACCTGCTGCTTGGAAGGCAGCCATTCTACCGTTAAACCATGCCCGCGTAAAGAAAGTCTATCGTGCGGCGGTGCCGGCAGTCAATGCATTGTACTGGAATGTGACAGCGTTTTCAGGTACTCAGCCGCGTCCCGTATGGCACGGCCGCGGTGGCTTACCGCTGCCTTCTCGCCCTCCGAGAGCTGGGCGAAGGTCTTGCCGAGCGCCGGATAGATGAAGATCGGGTCGTAGCCGAATCCGCCATGACCAGCCGGCTCCCGGGCGATTTCACCCTCGACTGTTCCCTCGACGATGTGTACCACCTCGCCCGGCCGGGCGATGGCTATCGAGCACACGAAGCGAGCCAGGCGATCGTCTCGATCGCCGAGCCGATCGAGCAGGAGAGCCACTCGCTGGTCGTCGGAGGCATTCGGGCCGGCGTAGCGGGCGCTGTAGATGCCCGGCTCGCCGTTCAAAGCCTCGACCTGCAAGCCGGAATCATCCCCCAAGGTGAGCAGGCCCGACGCATCGGCGAAGGCCCCGGCCTTAAGGGCAGCGTTCCGGGCAAATGTCTCGCCGGTCTCCGCAACATCGAGCTTCAGCCCGATCGCCGCCGGCGACACGACCGTGAAGCCGGCCTGGCCGAGCAGCGTACGAAGCTCGCGAAGCTTGTGCTGGTTGTTGGAGGCGAGCAAGAGTGGCATAAGGCAATGGGATACTACGGCATGGAATCAGAGCGGCCGGCGCAGCTTTACGTACACATCCCATTCTGCCCGAGCAAGTGCCCGTACTGTGCCTTCGTCACGCGGGTCGGCAGTCTGAAGCTGCTACCGCCGTATCTCGAATCTCTGAAAGCCGAATTCGACCTGCTTGCGTCGCACTCCCCCGGCGCCGCCCTGGAGACGGTCTACTTGGGAGGCGGCACGCCCAGCCTGATGTCGCCGGCGCAGTTGTCAGATCTGCTCACCGCGGCACAAGACGCATTCGGGCTTCGGAACGATGCGGAGATCAGCCTGGAGGCTCATCCGGAGACGGTCGATGAAGCCGTGCTGGACGGCTTTCGGCGTGCCGGAGCAAATCGGCTTAGCTTCGGTGTCGAGTCGATGCGAGAGCGTGAGCTGGCGGCGTTGGGCCGCTCATACAACCGTTACCGCGTAGCCCAGCTGGTCCACATGGCGCGCCGCGCCGGATTCTCTTCTCTCAATCTCGACCTGATGTACGGGGTGCCCGAGCAGACGCTCGACTCCTGGCAGGACTCGCTGCTCCGAGTGCTCGAGCTTCGGCCCGAGCATCTCTCGCTCTACCCGCTTTCGATCGAGCCGGCAAGTGTGTTTGCCTGGCAGGATCGTCGCGGCCTTCTTCGCGTTCCGGACGACTCGCGTGTGGTGGAGATGTACCGGCTGGCCCGAGAAAGGCTGGCTGAGGCAGGTTACCAGCACTACGAGATCGCCAACTGGGCATTGCCGGGCCGCCAGTGCCGGCACAACCTCGCCTGCTGGCATGGCAAGCAGTACTACGCGGCAGGCACGGGAGCACACGGGTATCTGGTTCCACACCGCTATGAGAACACCCGGCACATGCGTCGGTACTTCGACGCCATCGAGAAGAGAGAGCGACCGGTGGCGCGGGAGGAGACGATCGATACGGCGACGGCCTCCGAGGAGCTGATTATTCTGCGGCTTCGCTTGCTGGACGAAGGACTCCCGGCGGAGCGGCTGGACGGACGATTCGATCGAGACGTCGATGAGCTGGTGTCGCAAGGGCTGCTGCTGCGAGATAACAATGTGCTTCGGCTTGCGGAGTCGGCGGTGCCGGTGGCAAACGAAGTGTGGGAGCGGTTCGTGGCGTAGGGTGGGCAGTCTGTCGTGTGCCGGCTGGTCCGGACCGCGATGCCCTGCACCTACCGGATTCGAGGCCGCCCTGTGCCCGCCGCCGGCCTCGAGTGCGTTATGTCGAGGTAGTTATCCACAATTTGACATGGATCGGGGAAAACTGTAACGTGGGCCTTGCGTGTTGGCCCGAACTTTTTACCTACCTCCGGTTGCCGTCAACCGCCTTGTTAGGGCGGCGCATTCGCCTATTTTTGGCGTGCTGGTTGTCCTGGGCGAGCGCCCGGCTGCGGCCGCGTTTGGCAAACAGACATCTGAGGCTACGGGAAAACGGGATGCTCGTCGCAAAGGCCACGGGCGATGAGATATTTGGTCGCACTGGGATTGATCTTCCCGCTATTCGTGCCGGCCTCCAACGCGGTCGCACAGCCCGCTCGTAGCCGTGTGTGGCTCAGCCACCACCATCTACGTTCGGGCGAGTACGATCGTCTCACAGTGCGTGCCGTCGATCTTGCCGGCAAACCGCTGGCGCGCGCTTCCGCCAGAGCGATCGTCAGCTACGACTCATTCGACATCGGCTACCGCCTGCCGCGGACAAACCGGAATGGCTATAGCCGCCTCACGTTTCGCGTTCCTCAGCACCTGGGCGCCATTCGGGGATCGGCGACGGTGCGAATTCACAGCGGCTACCTGAGCGAGACGGTCGGCACCGGTTTCCGCCTGGAGCTTCCGGTCAGCACCGCCACCAGAAGCAAGCTCATCGTCCATGCTCAGGTCATCCCACCTCACGTCACGGCACCCGATCCAGCGTGGCTGGTGGTGACCGTGCGCGATAAGGCCGGTGTCTTCCTGAGCAAAGCGCGAGTGACCGGCGTCGTGACATTTGGAGATCAAACAGAACGGATCAGCGGAACGGCCGATGACGGTGGGGTCGCCACGCTACAGATCCTCACGAACGGGGCTCGAGCGGGTGAAACAGCGACTGTAAAACTGAGCGCTTCGAGCGGCAAGGCGAGCGGCACTGCTGCCACAGATTTCAGCCTGGCCGTCCCACCGCCCGCGCCAACTCCGACCGCGACAAATACGCCAACGGCGACGGCCACATCCAGTCCCGTTCCAACCGACACTGCGATACCTACGCCTACGTTCACGCCAATCGTCCTTACCGCACCGCAGATCGGGTCACCAACTCCCACAGCCACCCCGACGGCGACGGCCACACCAACGGCAACGTCCACGGCCGGCGCTACGGCCACGTTGACCGATACTCCCGTGCCGCAAGCCACACAGGCCATTGCGACAACTCCCTCGCCGGTAAGTGATTGCCCTTCAACCGACGGATCGCAAGCGGGCTGCATGCGGGCAGTGTTGAACATGCTCAACCAGATCCGGGGTCAGTACGGCGCGCGCGCCTTAACGATCAATATGACGCAAAGCAACGGCACCTCGAGCTGTGCGGGCTCGCTGGGGCACTCGAAGGCCATGGCCGAGAGCGGCACCATCTGGCACAGCAATCCCAGCTACCCGGGAGCCTCATTCCCCAGCGACCTCTGTTCGGGCCCCGATGGAAGCGAGAACGTGGGCTACTGGGACACGGGCAACGAGCTCACCGACCTGCAGGATATGACTGACGGCATGATGGCCGAGCCGCACGACACCGCCACGTGTCACCAGTACATAGATCACGCGTGCAGCATCATCAATCCCTACGAGACGACGGTCGGGATCGGGATCGTGCAGCAAGGGGGCTACACCTGGCTGACCGAGGATTTCACTCCGTGGCAGCAGCCGTGACGCACTCCTGGCAGGGACAGATCCCGCGGAGATACTCCCAGGAGTAGATTCCCTGTGCGTGGCCGGCGGCCCAGATGGGCTTGATGGCATAGCCGCCGACCTGCTCCATGTCGATCAGCTTCGTCTCCAGGGGCGGAAGCGACTGCAGTGAGGCGAGACGGCCCGGCCGTCCCCACTCTCCTTTGCACTCGGCGCACGGACAGGCCCACCGCAGCGCCGGCAACGAGTAGATGCTGTGATGACCATCGTCCCAGTCGATGGTCAGGGTACCCGCGCCGCGATCTGCCTCGATGCCGGTGGGGGTCATGCGGCCGGGGCCAGCTCCGCCACCAGTTGCGCCGCGGTTTCGTAACGTCCGAACGAGGGCATGATGTAGATCCCGGCGGTACGGTCGCCGCACTCGGCGATCATCTCACGGGCCATGGCCAGGCCTTCGGCCACGCCGTTGTTACCCGCCACTTCCATGCGCTGGAGTGCATCGTCCGTGAGGGTCACCCCGGGGAGCTCGTTGTGCAGGAAGAGGGCGTGCCGGTAACTTTGCAAGGGCAGGACGCCCATCAGAATCGGGATGTCGATCGGTCCGAGGCGCTCGAGAACGCGGTGGAATAGCTCGGAATCGTAGACCGGCTGGGTCATCGCGAAATCCGCCCCGGCTTCGATTTTCTTGCTGAACCGATCGAGCTCCCATCCGAGATCGGCGGCCATGGGGTTGAGAGCCGCGCCGATCAGGAACTGGGTAGGGGTGCCGATGCTGTTGCCGGAGACATCGGCGCCCTGGTTGAGCTGCTTGATGACGCGGATGAGGCCGATCGAGTCCACATCGTAGACGGCCTTGGCCTGAGCGTAGTCGCCCAGGCTGGGCGGATCGCCGGTGAGAGCCAGAACGGCGCGGATGCCGAGCGCGTGAGCGCCGATCAGGTCCGACTGAATGGCCATGAGATTCCGATCGCGGGTGGTGAAGTGCAGGATGGTATCGACTCCCACCTGACGGGTGATGAGGACGGCGCTTGCCACGGCGCTCATCCGTACCCGAGCCATGGCACTATCCAGCACGTTAATGGCGTCTACCCCTGCCGCCTTGAGGAGCCGGGCTCCCTGGAGAGCTTTGGCGGGATTGGCGCCGCGAGGCGGGCGAACCTCGACGCTAATCACACGCCGGCGGCCCAGTTTGAGAGCAAGCGGTGATTGCTCTGAGACCGGCTCCAGGCCACCCTCGAGCTCGAATTCGGGAATCGCCTCGACCGCAGTCGGCGTGACGGAAATCTGCGGAGAGCGCAGCACCTGGCGGAGCGCGCGTATATGACGGGGCGTGGTTCCGCAGCAGCCGCCGAGGACACGGGCGCCCACCTCGGCCATGCGACGGCCGAAGTCGGCCATGTACTCCGGGGCCGAGGGATAGAGCAACCGGCTTCCCACCTGGGTCGGGAACCCGGCATTTGGCATCACCGAAACCGTTTCGGCTCCCGCGGCGATGAGCTGCTCGGCGACTTGCAGCAGGGCATTCGGCCCCACGCTGCAGTTCGCGCCGATCACATCCACGCCGAGCGCGCCGAGCGTCTCAACCACCTGCTCCGCCGTGTAGCCGCGAGCGGTGCGCAGGTCTTCGGCGAAGGTCATCTGGGCGATCAGAGGCAAGCCGCTTACCTTTTTTGCCGCCTGTACCGCCTGGCTGATCTCGCGCAGGTCACCGAATGTCTCAAGAACCAGGAGATCGACGCCCCCTTCCAGGAGAGCCTCGATCTGCTCGATAAAGAGCTGCTCGATCTCGTGCTCTGTGGCGCTGCCGTAGGGCTCGAGGGAGAGGCCGGTGGGGCCGACGGAGCCGGCCACCAGGACCGGCTCGCCGGAAATCTCGCGAGCGGCCCGAGCCAGGCGCGCTCCGCGTCGATTGATCTCCGCGACCTTGTCATCGAGGCCAAAGGCGCTCAGCCGGGCGCGATTGGCGCCGAAGGTGTTGGTTTCGATAAGCTCCGCGCCCGCGACGATGTAGTCCCGGTGGATCTCCTCTACCAGATCGGGCCGGTCCAGATTCTGGACGTCGAAGCAGTCCTCGTACCCAATGCCGCGAGCGTAGAGCTGCGTGCCCATGGCTCCGTCGGCCAGCAACACCGGACCGGACTGCAGACGCTGGATGAATGGATGGTTCACGATGTTCATTGTATGAGGGGATGAGGTCGATGTCACGGAGGACGGTACAGCGGTGGTAGCGATGGGGCCCGCCGTTGGGACCCGACTCGGGTCTGGAGGATGCTTCGCAACCGGGTAGACTCTGGCGAGGGTCGAGACGGTAT
>JBOGSL010000096.1:0-1714 GCA_050695395.1 Chloroflexota bacterium
TCGTTGTTCTGATACTCCGTCAGGGCAGAACCGCCTGCCAGCTCGAAATCGACCTCCTTGACCTGCGGCACCCCGAGGTGATACCGCGGATTGGCCACCATCGTGAGGCTCTGGCCGATATTCCAATTCTTGAGGATGAAAGGACCGGTGCCATGGGGATTGCGGGTCCAGTTATGCGGGTCGCTCTGAATCTGGTCCTTGTCCACAACGAACGCAGTCGGATAGGTGAGCTTGGCGAGGAAGTAAGGCTTGGACGCGTCGATTGTGATCTGGAGCGTGCTGTCGTCGATCACCTTGACACCTGAAACACTCTTAGCCCTGCTGCGCAGCATATCTTTGCAACCAACGATGTCGCCCAAATAGGTGTCGGCTGTGGGGGAATTCGTGTTGGGGTCGCAGGCACGCTCGATCGAGTATTTGAAGTCCTGCGCTGTGACCCTGCGATTGCTGCCGCTGAAGACGACGTCAGCGCGCAAATGGAAGGTATAGGTCTTGCCGTCGGCGCTCACTGTGGGCATCGCGCTCGCGATATCGGGAACGACCTTGAGGCTCTTGTCCAGGGTCACCAGGCCGCCGTAGAGCTCGACCACATACTGCGAAGAGGTCACGTCGAAGACGAGGGCTGGGTCGAGCGTGAGTGGATCGTCGCCGGGAATCCGAAGTGTCTGACCAGAGTTCGCCTTGGGCGCAGCGGCAGCGCTCTTCGAAGTTGTGCTCTTCGAACTCGAAGCGGAAGCGGTCGCCTTGCCGCCACTGCCACGCGTCACGACGACTGCGACGACGATAAGGGCAACGATCAGAACGGCGACCACCCCGCCCAGGGTAGCCAGAAGCTTGTTGCTGCTCATCAGTTCAGACCCCTCCTCACGACGCCGCCCGAACGCTTGTTACCAATACGCCCTAGGCCCCGCCTCGGATGCCTCTGCCGCAGCAAGACTTTCCCCTTCACCCCTCGATCCCTCCTCTGGTGAGGCGAGAATGGGAAAGGAAGACGTCTTGGGGGACACCCCCAATCCCCCGCCCTGCGGGGCTTGCCCACCGTCCGGCAAGCAGAGAATGCGGAGCGAGCCCCACTTAGGGTTCTCCCAAGCACCCACCCTGCCACGGCTCGTCTCTCGTCCCCCCTCTCCACGGTGGAGAGGGGCTGGGGGTCAGGTCTCCCCGACGAGGCCGCGAACAGAGGCGATCATATCAAATTTGCGAGAAGGTTGTTACTCGGGCACGACGGCAATATGCAACTCTTCTAGCTGTTTCGGCGCCACGGGCGAGGGAGCACCGGTCATTGGGTCGGTCGCGCTCTTCGTCTTGGGGAAGGCGATCACCTCGCGGATGTCGCTCTTGCCGAGCAGAAGCGCCACGGTGCGGTCGATGCCGGGCGCGACGCCGCCGTGTGGAGGAGCGCCATACTCGAACGCCTCCAGCATATGACCAAAGCGTGCCTGCTGGTCCTCGGGGCTGATACCGAGCAAGGCGAAGATACGCGCCTGCATCGCCCGCTCGTGGATGCGGATACTGCCGCTGCCAAGCTCCCAACCGTTGCAGACCAGGTCATATGCCTTGCTGCGAACCTCCCCGGGGGCTGTATCGAGCAGTAGAATATCTTCGTCGCGCGGCGCCGTGAAGGGATGGTGCGAGCTATCCCAGCGTTGCTCACCCTCGTTCCACTCGAAGAGGGGGAAGTCAACCACGAAGCAAAAGGCGAGCAGTGTCTGGT
>JBOGSL010000097.1:0-2720 GCA_050695395.1 Chloroflexota bacterium
GACTGTGGGGCCTCTGTGCGTTCATGCGGCGGTGGACCGAGTCCCGAAGGCCGGGCAGCGGCGTGGCCGCCGGCATCGACCGAATGAGGTCGGACTGCCGTGTGTATGCGTGCTGCGTTGTCCGACACGACGCGCAGGAGGCGAGGTGCGCGTCGAGGGCTTGCTGGTCCTCGTCCGAATGGCCGTGCGGCAGAGCCAGCAACTGGAGAAATCGATCGTGAGAGTTCATCCGTTGTCTCCTAACAGATCGCGCAGATGCGCTCTGGCCCGCGAAACCCGCATGTAGGCCGCATTGACCGAGATACCGAGCGTGGCGGCGATATCCGCGGCCGGCAAGCCCTCGACGGCCACCAGGTGAAGGAGGGACCGTTCCTCCGCTGACAGCCGGTCCCACGCCTGACGGATCTCGAGGCCCTTGTCCGGATCAAAGTCAGCGCCTCGCTCCAGGGCGTCTTCGTCCGTGCGCTCCTTGCGCCGGTGTCGAAACTCGTCCATCGCGAGGTTATGGGCGACCTTGTAGAGCCGGCGAGCGTTCACATCCGACCCTCGTCGAAGCTGTCGAAACGCGCGCAAAAAGGTGTCCTGCGCACAGTCCTGCGCCGCCTCGCGGTTTGCCAGGATGGCGTCGAGGAATCGATACAGGGAAAGCTCGTAGCGATCCATCAGAGAGTCCGGCCGACCCGCGGATCCTGGGTTGACGTTTGGTCGGCCAGGGCGAGGACCATCAGGCGCGATCCCCCATCATCTGCTACCCCTTCCACATCCTTAACGGACGTGAGGGTCGATCCTAACCGCGGCGCCCTGACCCGGGGAACTGGCGGGAGCGTGTGCCCTACCGATCCTCTTCGAAAACTCCCTCGCTGTCTTCGGTGTCCACTTCCTTGGTGATGCGCACCTTCTTGATACGCTTCCCCTCGACTTCCACCACCTCCATGTGGACGTGATCCACGTCCACCACATCCCCCTGCTCCGGCAGCTCGCCCAGTCGCTCGAAGATATAGCCGCCCAGCGTCTCGATGCCCTCGTCCGCCTCCAGGTCCAGCCCCATCTCTTCGTTCACGTCTTCCAGCCGGATCATCGCGTCGAAGACCCACTGGCGGGCGTTCTCCATCACCATCAGCGGCTCTTCCTCGTCGTACTCATCCTGAATCTCGCCCACGATCTCCTCGAGCAGGTCCTCGATCGTGACCAGCCCCGCCGTGCCTCCGTACTCATCCACCACGATCGCGATGTGAACCTTGCGTCTCTGAAATTCCTGCAGCAGGTCCGAGGCACGCTTGGACTCGGGGACGAAGATAGCCTCGCGGGCGATCTCGCCCGGGCTCACGTTCGTTTCGTTTTCTCGCATGTACTTCAGCAGGTCCTTGTCGTACAGGATCCCCACGATGCGGTCGATGCTCTCGTCATACACCGGCATGCGGCTGTGCCCCTCGCGCAGCACCACATCCAGCGCGTCCATCATCGGCATATCCGCCGGCACCGCCACGATATCGACGCGCGGCTTCATCACCTCGCCGGCGCTGATCGTCGTCAGGTCCAGCACTCCCTCCAGGCGATCCGCCTCCTCGGCCGTTATGCCCCTCGTTTCTTCCGCCAGGTCTACCGTGGCGCTAATATCCTCCGTCGTGACCTTGCCCACCGCGTTGCTTCCTGGTCCCTGCCCCAGCAGCCGCATCAACGAGCTGACAATGTGCCCCACCACCCAGATGATCGGGCCGAGCACCAGCGAGAAGACCCGCACCGGCTGAGCCAGGACGATCGATACCGCGGTCGGCTTGCGCACCGCGATGTTTTTCGGCGTCAGCTCCGCGAAGATCAGCACAAGCGCCGAGATGCCCGCCGTGGCGGCGATCTCGCCCCACGGTGTCGGCCACAGCGAGGTGAAGAGCAGCGTGGCCACGCTCGATGCCACGATAAGCGACGTCGAGTTCACGATGAGTATCGTCGAGAGGAAGCGATTGGGATCTCGCCGCAGAAAGGCGATAGCCTGCCCCACCCCGCCCCTCTCCTCGAGCGAGTGCACCACAACCGGACTGAGCGCGGTGAGGGCCGTTTCCGCCGCCGCCGCCATGGCCGCTAATAGGATGCTCAGGACGAGGATTCCCGCCTCGACCCATTGACTCGTCACAGCTAGATCAGCATCTCCTGCCTGAAGCGGGTGGCCTGGAAGAGCGCACTCACCGACCGGCCCTCGTGAATGCGTTTGATGGCCTCCGCCAACAAGGGAGCGATATCCAGAACCTTGATCTTGCCATCCTGCGCCGTGTTCGGCACCGGCAGCGTATTCATCACCACCACCTGCTCCAGGCTGCTGCGTTCGATCAGCTCAACCGCGTCATCCGCCAGCACCGGGTGCACCGCGTAGGCCAGCACCGACCGCGCACCCCGGCGGCACAGCAGATTCGCCGCCTCGACCAGCGTGCTTCCCGTCGAGATCATGTCGTCGACGATAACCGCGACCTTATCGCGCACGTCGCCCACCACATTGAGCACCTTCGCCATATCCGGCTCCGGACGAGACTTGGCGATGAAGGCGAGATCGGCCCCGACCACGCTGTTGAACTGGCTGGCCCGCGCCACCCCGCCGCTGTCGGGCGAAACCACCACCACGTCCGAGAGCCGTTCGTTCACCAGATGCTGCGCCAGGATGGGAATCGCGGTGAGGTTGTCCACCGGCACGTCGAAGAATCCCTGGATCGCCGGAGCGTGCAGGTCAACGG
>JBOGSL010000098.1:0-8318 GCA_050695395.1 Chloroflexota bacterium
CTGTAAGTGTGTAATATACGCGGTGTAGTTCCGCGTCAAGGGGCCGATGGCGAGTACCGCCATCGGCGTGGTTGGTTAGCGCGCTAGCATCTCGACCTGCACCACCTCCTTGGTTGGATCCAGTTGACGAGAGCAGGGCCGAGGCTCCGGTACAGATGGTTGACCGCGAAGGGAGCCTTTCAAGCTCACCCATACAGGTTGTGGTCGGCCAAGGAACCGACTACTAGACATGCTGATTACCGACGATCGCCGGGGACAACGAGAGCGGACAGAGAGCGCACGCTGCGCCATGCCGCGATTGCTCCATACGGCCCTGACGACCGACTATTCAGCTCCCCCCGCCAGCGGAGAAAGGGACGACTATCACGGACTATGTCCGTGACACAATTAACCATGCTGTCGCCCATTGCATCGAGTTCCGTCCGTGGTGGCAAAAGTGCGTGATCGTCGCGATCACCTGTTCATCAGCTACGCCTGGGAGGACGAAGCACTCGCGCAGTGCGGCGATCCGAGGCTCCACACGTCGTAGAGCCGGCGCAGGAGCTAGCCTACGCGCCTGCCCGGTTGCGGGAACCGCTCGCCGAGATCAACCCCGACTCACTCCCCCGTCGCGCCGTCGATGCGCTCTCGGAGCAGGTCCGCGTGACCGGTGTGTCGGGCGTACTCGCGAAGCATGTGCGTCATGATCCAGCGAAGCGTCACCGGCTGGTAATCCCAGGGATAGGCGCCCGCGGCGTCCAGATCGGGCAGAGAATCGGCGTTTCGTCTCGATGCTTCGCAGGCTTCCTTCCAGTTCTGCAGTACCTCCTCGGCCGGGTGGCTGCCTAGCTCCGTCCAGGCTCGCGTCCCCTCCGCCGGGTTCTCCTCGCCGGAATAGAAGCCGAGATGGCTCCCCTTGCCCAGGAGTATGCCCTCGAGCCAGAAGTACTCTACCTCCGTGAGATGGCGGAGAAGCCCGAGCAAGGTCAGGTTCGATGGCGGCGACGCCGCTTCCTTCAATTGCTCGGGGTTAAGGCCGCGGCATTTCCATTCGAGCGTCTCGCGCTGCGCGTCGAGAAAGGCATTCAGCATGGCGCGCTCATTCCCGTTGAGAGGCACCTCGGTTCTCTCGCCATCAGTTATTGCAGAATCTCCCCGCTGCCGCCGCAAATTCCCGGCGGCTCGTCCTGCAGTATAACCACGCACACTTCCCTCGCCGAACGCGCCGCGGGCGCGTGGCGTGCGCCCTATCGCTATAATCGTTTCGGAAAGTATGACTTTCGGAGGTACCATGGCAACCGGGCATCCTAAGCTGGTGCACATCCAGGAGAAGGGCCAGGTGACGCTTCCAGCGGAAGTGAGGCGCAGACTCGGCCTCAAGAAGGGCGATCTCGTCGGCATCACGGAAACGAACGAGGGCATCCTTATCTCGCCCCAGCAGGTTGTTGCCAGGGCGGCGCTCGATCGCATGGGTTCGATTTTGCGCGAGCAGGGAGTTGACCTGGAAGAGTTGATCGGCGCCGGCCGCGAAATCCGCGGTGATCTGCTCAGCGAGGTGTATGGCGTCGACGCCGGCGAAAGGCCTGATTAAGGTCTGCCTGGATAGCAGCGTCCTCATCGCGGGCGCGATCTCCCCGCATGGCTCGGCTCGTGATCTTCTGGACGCTGGTCTGGACGATCGTGCATCTCTCTATCTCTCGACCCTCGTTCTCCAGGAGACTGAGCGTAATCTCGCGCGAAAGGCCCCGGCGGCGCTTCCGATGTTCCGTCTGTTTATCGACGCGCTTCGACCTCAGCTTGTAGATCCATCGACGGAGCAGGTGCTCGAAGCAGCGCGGGTGGTCGAGCCGAAGGACGCGCCGATCGTAGCGGCTGCCCTGGCTGCCCACGCCGATGTCCTCGCAACCTATGACCGCAAGCACTTGTCGGCCCAGGCCAACGCGATCCACCAGCACTTTCATCTGGTTGCGGCCCCGGCGGAGGAGATTCTTCTGATCCTCGACACCTGACTCGCGCCGGACAATAGACCTGGAAGAGAAGCCTCGGGGTGCCTTCGCCTGAGCCCGGGCGCGCGGCGCCGGCTTACGGCGTGGCCGGCGTGTTCGGTTGGTCGGGTGTGTTCGCCGTCGCGCAGCCGGCGCGGAGCTAGCCGGCCGACGGGGCCGGGTTGCCTCGCGGAGGGGCCTGGACCGAAAATGATCACCGTGACCACTTCTACTTCCGGACCCTCTACTTCCGGACCCCGCACGCGACCCTTGCCGTCCTCATGAAAGAGCTTCGCGCGGTTCTGGCCAACCGGAACCTCCAGCTGCTCCTCTCCGGGCGGCTCGTCTCCACCAGCGGCGATTGGCTCTATGCGATCGCGCTCACCGTGGCGATCTACCACTTCAGCCACGGCTCCAGCTTCCTGATCGGCGTGTTCTGGATCGTGCGCCTGCTGCCCAGCGTCTTTCTGCGACCGTTTGCCGGCGCCTTTGCCGATCGCATCGGCTATCGCCCCGCTATGATCGTGGCCGATGTCGGCCGAATGGTGCTGGTCGCGATCCTCGCCGTGCTCCTCAACTCGAGCACCTGGCCGATCATCTTCCCGTTCGTCTTCGCCGTGACGTCGTTCAGCAGCCTCTTCCGCCCGGCAAACTCAGGTTTGCTGCCCCGGCTGGTCAACTCACCGGAGGAACGACTCGCCGCCAATGCCGCCACGATCGAGATGGAGTCGATTGCGCTGGTGGCGGGAAGCGCCCTCGGCGGTATCTTCGCCAGCCTCTGGCCCATCAGCACCCTGCTCTTGATCGAGGCCGCCACCTTCGGCCTTTCCGCCATCTCGCTGTGGTTCATCCGGCCCCATCCCGGGACGCCAAAGCCGCCTGCCGAGCCGGACGCGAGGCCCGCTACGTCGCGACTTGCCCGCGCGCGAGCCGGCGCCGGCCAGTCGGTCGGGCTGATCACGACGCACCCGCCGCTGGTCTTCTCCGCCATGGTCATGGCCTTACCCGAGCTTGCCTCGGGCGCGGTTTTGGTCTGGATCATCCCCTACTCGATCCATACCCTGCACCTTGGGAATGGCGGCGTGGGCTACTTCTACTCGGCTCTCGGCGTCGGCACGGTCGCCGGCGGAGCCGCCGCCGCCTTCCTGGGAAGCTCCGTTCGGCTCGACGCTCTCCTTGCGATTAGTGTTGCTATCGGTGGTGCTGCCCTGGCCCTGTTCGGACTGATCCCCCTCGCCGCGCCGGCGCTCATAGCCATCGCCGTGGTCGGCGTGGCCGAAACCGTGGAGTACGCTGCCTACGAGACGATGCTGCAGCGCTCCGTGCCCGATTATCTCCTTGGCCGCGCGTCCGGACTGCTCGACTCGTTTCTCTACGACATGACGCTGTTCGGCAATCTACTCAGCGGTTTGCTGGCCGCGCTGTTCGGACTGGAATACGCCATTGGCGGCCTGGGTGTGCTCACCGTGCTGGTCACCGGCGCCGCGTGGATGCGCCTTCGCGTGGCCACGCGCAATCAGCCTACGCCGCGGCTGCTCGCCACGGTTCCAGCCTTCACCCAGCTGCCCGAGGACGTACGCGAGTGGGCCGTGACCCGCATGTCCCGAGAAGAGTTCGCCCCCGGGGCGGTGATCGTCACCCAGGGCGAGCCCGGCGATTTGTTCTACGTGCTCGGCCAGGGGAAGGTGAAGGTCGAGGTGGCAACCGATGGGCAGGTCAAGACCCACGAGATGGGACCGGGCAATTACTTCGGCGAGATCGCCCTTGTGCGCCAGGTGCCGCGAACGGCGACGGTCAGCGCCGTCGATCAGGTAACCGTGTACACCTTGAGCCGGGAGGATTTCGACGAGCTCCAACGACGGGCGTCGGTGTTACGCGAGTCGCTGCTCGAGACCGTTGCCTCACGCCTCGACGAGGATCAAGGCTTCGAGCTGGCCGTGACCAGCCGCACGTAGCAACTGTGATGGTAATGCAAATGGGGGTTCAGGATACGAGCGTTGTAGACTCGATTGAGCCGGTCCGTTTTCCGAAGTCTTTTAGGGTTTTCTTTGGTGCGGGTATCGGCTCCTTCGCTATATCTTGCTGAGGCGTCCATGGGGTTCGATCTCTGAGCATGGCGTTGAGGATGCACAGGAGCTTGCGCATGCAGGCTACCAAGGCCACCTTCGGACACTTGCCGGCGGCCAGGAGCCGCTGGTAGTAGGGCTTGATTACCGGATTGGAGCGGGTAGCACTGAGCGTGGCCATGTAGAGAGCGGTGCGAATCGAGGCGCGGCCACCCCAGATAGCTCGTCGGCCGCGGTGGTTCCCACTGTCCTGATTAAACGGGGCGACCCCGACCAGGGCTGCGATCTGTTTATTGGAGACCTGCCCCAGCTCCGGGAGATCGGCTAACAAGGTGAGGGAAGCCACCGGTCCGATACCCTGGACCTGCTGCAACAGACGGTCCTGCTCCTGCCACTCCGGTTTGCCATCGACCTGGCCCTCCAGCTCCTTATCCAGGGCTTTGAGATCATCCTTGAGGTACTTCAGGTGGCTCTTAATGCTGCCCTGCGCACCCTTTCCCGCCTCGTGGAGCCGATTCTTTTCGGCTGCGATCATCTCGATCACCTGGCGCCGGCGGACGCTCAGATCGTGCAGAGCCTGTCCTTCTGGGCTCTTGGCTGGTCGAGGGTCTGGCCGGATCTTCTCGGCGAAGGAAGCGATGACTTGGGCATCAATCCGATCAGTCTTCGCCAGCTGTCCGCAGGCTTTACCAAAGTTTCGCACCTGGCGTGGGTTCATCATCCGGCTCGGAAGCGCGGCGGCGGTAAGGGCCTCCAGCACGCCGCGTCCATAGGGTCCGGTCGCCTCGAGCACGATCAGGGTGGGCGGGTTTTCCTGCAGCCGCTGGACTAGCTCCGCGACTCCCGCCGCTGTGTTCTGGACCGCGAACTCCCGCCCCGGCGGCTCACTTGCTACCCCCAGCGTGTCCTTGGCAACGTCGATCCCGATAAAGTACTCTGTCATCTCCATCTCCTTCTGGCCCAACCTTGTAGATTCGGGCTCGTGGCCCCGGCAACTGTTCGGGCTCTGAAAAGATGAGCGTGGCGACCCTCGCTACGAAACGGTCTTTGATGACCCAGGTTCCCTCGGTCTACCACGCCCCGGAGAGCGGAATCTCTCTCCACCGCCAACATACAAGGTTCCCGATGTATCGGCATGCGTCCGAACGCCATCGCCGAAGACGGGCCGGGACACATAGGGCGCCGCAGAGTCGCCAACCCAGCCGCTTCGACGAACCGGCGTTGTGCCATCCGCCGTCGATGCGCGGTCTTGCCGCGGCATCGTCAAACGTGTCCCGATGAATCGCGAACCTACTTGTGGATGGAGCAGTGCGGATAGTTCTTGGCCGACCACTTGCTCGTGCTGATCGTCGCCGACGAGCTAACGACCATCGGCTCGGGCTTCGGCGGTGGCACGAAGCGCATCTCGATGCGAGCCGGCCGCTTCGGGCTCACCGAGCCGACCTTGAAGCCTATGTACCCCTGCTTCCCTCGAGGAGTAACGATTGTGACCTGCTGAGGGATCAGCACCGGCGAGTTGTGACGCAGCTGAGACAGAGCCGGCCCGTAGAGAATCGCGTCTGCCGGTTTCGATGTGCGGTTCTCGATCGAGACCCGCGCCAGAACGCGATCTCCCCGTACATGCTCGCGGCACGCCAGCGAGAACGGCTCCTTTCGGCTCCCGCAGCCCGCCAGCAAGACCGTTCCCATCAGAACCAATATGGGTAGGGCTCGACGAGGCACGTTTGTTGCATTTGTGCCTGCGATGTCTGACCAGACCGTCGTCCAGCGGAACCCCGGTCCCAAGTGGTGGCTGGTGGGTCTGCTCATTCTCATCATCTTGATCATCATAGCCGCGGTTCTGTTCGCCACGCATCCGCACGTTTTCGGGTCTAGCGCCACGTCGACTCCAACCCCTACCGCCCGGGCCACGCCGCGACCCGCGCCGACCGCAACCGGCGCCCCATCCGCAACTCCCACCGCCGTGCCCACCAATACTGCCGTTCCGACCGGTACTCCCCCAGCGACGGCTACGCCCGGCTCGACGGCTACCGCCGGCTCCGGATCCGCTTCCGGGGTTCAAACCGGCAAAGTCACCCATCCAAGCAACGAGGTGAAAAGCGTACAACAGGCGGCCAATCGCGGCACCAAGTCGGATGCCTACTACCTCAATCCGGTTACCGTGGTCCAGAAGAATCTCGTCAAGTTCGGTTTTCCAGCCGGTCAGTACACCATTGTTCAGCCGACGCACGTCTCCCCGGCGCCGACACCGTACACCAACTCCACCGGACTGCCTCAAGCGCGTATCATCGCCCGCTACCAGGGAAAGACCTACGGCGTCTTCCTCGACCAGCCCGTTCAACAGGGCGCCAAGGGAGTTTGGATTATCATCGCTATATGGCCTTGCGCCGGCACAACCTATTGCGGCTAGCGCGGCAACGAGTGAAAGGAACACAAGCGTGACCATAACAGCAACACCCAGAGCCGCGGATGAGCTCAAGAATGAAGTGTCTCAGCGTCAGGAAGGCCCGAGCAGCGTACGGGTCATGGTGCAATCTCAGTGCGGTTGCGGCGCCGCTCATTACGCCATGGGCTTTGATCAACCGGAAGAAGGGGACAACCAGATCGACATCAACGGCGTCACGGTACTGGTCGACCCGGAGTCCGCGCCCCTGCTCGAAGGTGCACAGATCGACTACGTGATCGGTCAGCTGGGCGAGGGAGGCTTCTCCATCAACAGTCCCAACGGCGGTGGCTGCGGCTGCGGGGGCCACCACTAGGGCCTGTTTTCAAAAAGCGTCAAAGGTTGTAGGCTCCGATGTATGAGCAGAGGAGATTTGACCGGCGAGCAGTGGGAGCGGTTGCGGCCACTGCTTCCACCGCAGCGACCGACCAGGCGGGGCCGCCCCCCGAAGGACCATCGTCGGATCCTCAACGGCCTGCTGTGGCTCGATCGCGCCGGCGCGCCCTGGCGGGATCTGCCCGAGCAGTATGGTCCCTGGCAGACGGTGGCCACGCGCTTCTATCGCTGGCGCCGAGCCGGCATCTGGGACCGCATCCCGGCCGACCTGCAGCAGCAGGCAGACGCCGATGGGACGCTGGATTGGATGCTCCATCATGTCGACGGCACCATCATTCGCGCCCACCAGCACGCGGCAGGGGCGCAAAAAAGGGGATCGACCACCTGAGCTTTCCTGACGAGGCCTTGGGACGCAGCCAGGGCGGGTGGGGAACCAAGATCCATGTGCGGGCCGAAGGTGGAGGCAAGCCCATGGTGGTGCTGATCGCCGCCGGACAGCGCCATGAACAGACCATGTTCGAGGCGCTGATGGAGCACGGCGCGGTCAAGCGACGACGCGGACGGCCGCGCACTCGCCCAAAGCGGTGGTAGGGGACAAGGGCTACAGCAGCAAGCGGATCCGGCGGTATCTGCGCCGCCGTGGGATCGGGGTGGTAATTGCCCGCCAGAAGCGGGAGCGCCGGGTCCGGTTCGATAAGGCCGCGTACCGCAAGCGCAATGTCGTGGAGCGGCTGGTGAACCGCTTGAAGCAGTTCCGGCGCGTTGCCACTCGCTACGAGAAGCGGGCGGTCAACTACCTGGCCATGCTCACCATTGCCGCGATAACCCTCTGGTTGTGACATTTGAAAACCGGGCCTAGTGCTCAGTGGCTCGACCGACCAGCTACTCGTCTCCACGATCGTGATGAGGCGAGCTTAAAGGGCTGCGGGGTGCTGGCCGTCATAGCGTCGCGGCAAAATTGCGCCATGTTCGCCGGCGGGCCCTGCCTGGGGTGCCCTGATGGGCCATTTCCATGTCCGGAATCGAAGCTTCCACCTCTCCCCCTCCGTTGCCGCGCTGGTTCGGACCTAGAGCCAGCCCAGATGACCCGGCCGTCTCGGCCTTGATCGACCGCGTCGCGCCAGGGGCCTGATTGGCAGACATCGGCGGTAGGTTCAACCTCAACGTGCGGATAGACGCTGAGCCGCCGGTTGTCCTCCGGGTTCATAGGCCTTGGGTGCGCCGCGGCCGGGTAGCGGGACTGCGGCGCCTGCGGGAGCGGCTCCAGCGGACGCACGTCCGCGTCGCTCGGCCGATTCGGATTTCCGGCTGCGACCTCGTGAGGGTCGGTGATCGTTGGGCTGAGATAGAGGAGTTCATCGGTCACGTCCAGCCACGGGCGGACGAGGACTCCTACGTCCGCCTATTCGAGGAGCTCGGACGTGTTCACACTGCGCTCAAAGCAGTCTGGGAGCCCAGTCCGCCCGAACCCCTCGACGACCACAGAACACTCGGGCAACTGCGTTACTC
>JBOGSL010000099.1:0-3114 GCA_050695395.1 Chloroflexota bacterium
GGTGCGAGCGCATTATCCAGTCGATCACCGTCCCGCCGGCATCGCACCCGAAGCAGTGCCAGAGATTGCTCTTCGGCGTCACGATGCAACTCGGGGTCTCATCCCCCTCATGCCAGGGACATCGGCAAGCCAGGTCCTTGCCCTGACTCACGAGCCTGTGTCCCTGGCCCTCGATGAGGCGCACGAGGGAGACCTCGCGCTTCAGGCGCTCGAGCTCGGTATCCGCGATACGCGCCATACCCCGTCAGTCCCCAGCCATTCGACGAGCGCGTGGCCTCCCCGGGCGATCAGGCTCGATCGCCTCGAGCACGAGCCGTCCACGGCTCACCTGCACCCGCACCGCCGTGCCGATCCCAAAGCCCGCCCGCTCGAGCCATCGGCCCGAGAGGCGCACGAACGGCATCCGCGACGGTGCGGGCTGCGGCCAAGACGCCTGCGAGCGCGTGTCGACCGGCCGATAGCCCACGGTGAAGTGACGAAGGTCCATAGAAGTGGCTCCTTCCAAAAACCTGTCAAGAGGGTTCGGGGGAAAATAACTTGGGCGCCACTCTACGCCATATTGGCGTATAGTCAACCGCATTCCGCATAACGAGACTTAGGGTATGCACCCCCGACCCCGAACCGATTGCTTCGTCAGTATTCCGATGAGCCCGGATGAGAGGCTGTTCTTCAAGCAGCTCGGCACTCGCGTCGCCGAGCTGCGTAAAACGCACGGCCTGACTCAGGCGCAGCTCGCCGAGTCCCTGGGCCTCACCCAGCAGATGATCGCCTCCTACGAGGTCGGCCGCCGCCGCGTGCCGGTCTCGCTCCTGCCGGCCCTCGCCACCACGCTTGCCGTCTCCATCGAGGCCCTGCTCGGCCAGAAGGATGCGAGCCCGGGCAAACGGGGCCCCGCCCCGAAGCTGCAGCAGCAGATGGAGCGCATCCAGCACCTGCCGCGCGCTCAGCAGCGCTTCGTGATGCAAGTGATCGATACTGTGCTGGCCCAGCAGGGCCGTTGAGCCCCCACCGACAGGGAGTTTCCCCGATGGCCTCTCGCCGCCGCCCGGCTCTTGTACCCGTCGAGTACATCACCCGCTCCATCCTCGTCCTGCGCGGCCAGCGCGTCATCCTCGACAGTGACCTGGCGGCGATCTACGGGGTCACGACCGGACGCCTCAACGAGGCCGTCAAGCGCAACGCGGAGCGCTTCCCGGAGGATTTCATGTTCCGGCTCTCGGCCGCCGAACACGCCGTGTTGTTATCGCAATTTGCGATAACAACACCTGTCCGTGGCGGCCGCCGCCAGCGCCCCTGGGCCTTCACCGAGCATGGCGCCATCCAGGCCGCCAATGTCTTGAACTCCCCGCGGTCCATCGCCATGGGCATCTACGTCGTGCGCGCCTTCGTGAAGCTGCGCGAGCTCCTCGCCTCGAACAAGGAGCTCGCCCGACGCCTCGATGAGCTCGAGGCGCGTATCCAGAAGAACATCGAGAAGAAGCTCGCCACACACGATGCGGCGATCGCCGCTATGCTCTCGGCCATCCGCCAGCTCATGAACCCGCCGGCGCCCAAGCGCCGGCCCATCGGTTTTACTGCCGATCTCGGCGAGAAGAGCTGACGCCACCGGCGTTCCCTCAGGCGCGCGTTCAGGACTCAAGCAAAGGCCAGTGGCCCGACCTCACATACGAAAATCATGTCGGGATTGTTCGGCGCGTTGGGATTCTGTCCTTGCGGGTTGAGCTTTACCCACGCCTCAGGCATGGTGACGCCCTTCTTCATTTCCCTGAACAGCTCCCCAAAGAAGCGCCCAAAAGCCTCGCCGCGCCGATCGAGCGTCATGACCAGATTCGCGCGTCCGTAGGGCCGCGGCTTTCCGCCCTTGATGTATGCTTCGCCCGGATTCGCAGTCGCCACCACCACGATTTTCGCGCCGCTGTCTCGGATTATTTCGCGAAGACCACGGGTTGATCCCACGACCTCACCCGCACTGCCTACTCGCGCATACATAAAAAGGACATCGCAACTCGGAGCGGACACGTCTCCCATGTGCACGTGGGGAAACATCCCGCTCAGGAGTGCAGCGTCCGTCCTCAGTTGCTCCCTCGCTTCTCCGTCGCACAAGTCGAGGATTCCGATCTTGGGCTCAGAGATGATGACCTTCTTCAGATTCTGATTCACCATACAGGATGTCACGCACTAAAGCTTTGTCCTCTCCCCTCTTCATTGCCGGGCGACACTGGGATCATTGCTCGTCGAACTCTACTTTGCCCCCCATGAAGGCAAATGCAGCCTTGATATTCTCGATGATGCGATCACGATCTGCCTGCGAGATTTCGACATTACTGAAGGGCGGCTGCCATATTGCCGTCCGCCAGCCCGGGTAGAACCCGAACCCAAAGGATGCCTTGCCGAGATTTCCGAAGATCGATTCGCCCCCAAAACGCATCACCATGTTGGCCTCGCGATACTCTAACGCATGGCGTTCAACACGTTGGACTACGAAGCCCTGATCGCTTGCGACACCCTGTTTGTTCAGCCACACGAACTGCATATATCTCCCATCGCATCGAAGTCGCGCAAGTCACCCAGGTCAGGGCCCCCAAGTAAACGGATTGAACTCTTTCAAGTTCACGCTCGAACCAGGCGTCGTCAGGATAGGCCTCTCTACGCTCAAGTATATTCTCCCTGGGTTTGGATTGCTCACGATCGCGATGACGTTGCCAGACGCGTTGCTTGCGTACTGCTGGGACGCGTAGGACCATACTTGGTCGGCTTCCACGGGGCTGAGCCCCGAGCTCGGGGCATAAAGGTCGCCGAGAGAGTTGAGATAGGCGCCACCCTCGGTATCGGAGATTGTGTTCAAGCTCCAGTTGGCCGCAAATCTCTCCGCGAACGCCTGCGTCCCGCTTCCCGAATAGAAGACCGCCGTATTGGGCGCCGTGGAAAAGTCCATCCCTTGGAGGTTTTCCATGATTTGCTGGAATGGAGTATTTCGAACCAGCGTGAGTGCATCGGTTGCTTCTCCGCCCGCTTCAAGCGCCACGCTGGCGCCATCGGTCAGTACTGCGGCGGCGGCTATCGGTGCTTGCCGGCCGACGAAGTTGCCCAAGCTATAGGCGATCTGATTTCCTG
>JBOGSL010000100.1:0-5892 GCA_050695395.1 Chloroflexota bacterium
GGACCGGGGGGCGCAGCCCCCCCGAATGATCTTCCCCCCTCTCTGTTATGCAGAGGTGCTCGGAGCAGGCGGCATTGGAGCCGCGGTAGAGTTCGCGGCCGTGGGGATGGTCACCTTGTAGCAGGCACCCCCATTGTTGTCCGTCGTAACTCGCCCACTCGTGACGCTGACAACCTCGTAGTAGTACGTGGTTCCGGGGGTGAGGCCGATGCCGGACGACGAGAGGTCGTCACGGCTGACCAGCACCCAGTGCTGCGTCGTGCCAGCGAACTGATCCTGTGTGGCCGTCATGGTGAGGCCGCTACACGACGTCCCGAAGAGAACCTTTCCTTGCGCAGCGCCTGCCGTGGCAAAGCTCACAGCAAAAGCCGAGGATAGCCCTCCCGTGGTTGGCCAGACATAGGGAGTGGCCGTCACACCGCTCGTGGGCTTCGAGCCCGGGTTGGGTATGGCGCCGGCGGGCACGGTCATCACCGGAGCAACCGTGGCGGAAATGGTGTTGTCGCTCAAGGTCGTATTAGCAGTGTTGCCAAGGAAGATTCCGATGGCAACGTTGCTTATGGTGTTCCCCGTAATTACTGTCCCGGTGATCGGCTGAGCGGCCGATGCCAGGATGATGCCGGTGGTCAGGCTGTCGCCCGCGCTGTCGTCGCCGGCGATGTTGTCGTTGCTCAGGAAGTTGTTCGTGATCTGATTGTCGTTATTCGTGACACCCGGCGCGTGCACGTGTAGCGTCACCCCGCCATGCCAGTTGTCGATCAAGGTATTGCCGTCGACCACGTTGTTGTGCGTGTCGGTACCGGGCCCCGAACCGAAGACGCCGACTCCCGAGGCATGGTTGTACGAGCTGAAGTTGTCCTTGATGACGTTATTGAATATCCCGTTTGGCGCCTTGGGATTGTGAGAGGCAATCACGATACCGCATTGGAGGTTGTGCGTGAAGGTACCGCCCGAGATGGTATTGCCCGAACTCGGCCCGGAGTCATCGGTGAGCACCACGCCGTAGACGTTATTCTCCGAGGTATTTCCGGCGATGGTCGAGTTCGTCACACCGTTGAGGAACACGCCGTTGCCGCACTGGTCCTCATCCGGCATGGCCGGCCCACTGCACGAACCGTCCGGATTTGCGTTCTTGTCGTCTTGGAGCAGCGAGTTTCCGCTGATTGTTACCTTCGAGGAACTCTCGACGTCGATGCCCAGGTCGCCCGCGTTCTCGATAGTGAAATTGGACACCGTCACCCCGCTCGTGTTTGCGATGGTGATCCCGGTGACCAATCCGGTCGCGTCGATCACGGCCGATCCGGATCCCTGCAGCGTGATCCCCTTCGTAATGGAGACCGCTTCGGTGTAGGTTCCACTCCGCACGGTTACCGTATCCCCGGCCGAGGCCGCGTCGACTGCGGCCTGGATCGTCGAATAGCAACCGCCCGCGCCACCGGGCGCGGCACAAAGGCCGGCGGCCGCAACGCGCGGAAGACCGAACGTGGAAAAACCAAGGACCATGGCAAATATCGCGCCAAGTCTGACTGCTAACTTCATACGAAGTCCTCCTGACATGAAAATGGCCCGGTCGTCCGAACCGGGACCCTTACCACTCTATCCGCATTGACGGGGTGGCGGTCAACGGAGTGCGGCCCTAGGAAGCTACTCTTTCAAGCGCACTCTGATCTTTCGATGCTTCGTTTGATAGCTGTGTTTGCTGACCGCGAGCGTCAACCAGCCGCTTCGATGGACATAGCTTGTGACCTGGATAACGCCCTTGCTGCTGGAGCGCGGACGGCGGATCGTGTGTACTCCCAGGCCGCGTTCGTTCACCGCGACGGTCGCTCCCTTTACCGGCTTCTTGCTGGATCCGTCGACGACCTGCACGCGAAGCTCCAGCTTGCGCTTCTTATGCAAGACGGTTCCGGCATGCAGCACAAAGTGATGGTCGCGAGGGATGCTCGTCGGGCTGGGCATAACGGTCGGGGTAGCGGTTGCCGTGGGTTGCGGAGCCGGCGCGCCGCTAAGCGCGTCTTGTAACGAGATCAGGCCGTCTCCGGAAACGCCCAGGTTGGCCACCGTCGTCACTCCCTGATCGTTCGTCACCACCCCGGTGCCGAGCCCGGCCAAGATTGCGGAGTTCACACTCTGCCCTACCGTCTGGCCGGACCCAAGTTCGTGGAGCACGTAATCGCCGGTCAACGGATTGAGTGTGCTGTAGACGTCATTGTCCCAGCCGATCAACGCCCCCACGTTCCGCTGCTGCATGTCCGGCCAGAATGACGGATCGCCCCGAACGGCGCAGCCGTTGATGAAGAGGACGCTACTATTCGGAAAGTTTCCCAGATGGCTCAGAAAGAACTGTGGCGTAATAGCCAGGAAGAGATGCGCGCCGCCGTCGCCTGCCACCGTAACCTGCTTCACGCTGCCGTCGTTGAAGAAGGCAGCGTATTTGGTGTTATCTGTATCGTCCGTGGCGATGACTCCCGGGTGGGAGTGAGTCTCCATATAGACCACCGAATACTGGTTGAGCGTTTCCATCGCAGCGATATTGACGGCGTCGTTTCGCAGCACATCGACCTTAAAGCCCGCCGCCGTCAGGATATCGGCCTCCGCCTGGCCGGCATCGGGGGCAGAGTTCAATTCCTCCTGGAAGGGCTCCAAAACCGCCGCGCGCGCCTGCGTTCCCGTGGTCGATTGATGCTCCCTGGCAAGAGCGACCAGGTGGCGCATGGGTAGCTGCGGCCCTGTAGCCTTTCCAAACGGCGGCAGGATAGTCAACTGACCGTCATCGCGAAACGACACGGCGATCGTCCTGCCGTCCCCATCCAGACGAGCCGACGAGACGGGCTTCTGGCGACCGAGCCAGGCGGCGGCTTCCACCGGGTATTTGCCGGCCAGCCTCGTCGCCACTTGCGCGATCCGCGCGTCGGTCCGAGACAGCGGCACCGTGGCCGGACGGTTCATCACGTGGGCGGGAAGGGGAACGAACGCGAGACCGCCGAGAATGACGGCCAGCCTGATCAGCAGGGTCACGGACCAGTATATGGTCCGCCACGCAAGCTCGAAGCCGGTCCTATCATGAGTCACGATGACTGTGGCGACACGACGTACGGGACTCGCCAAAGAGCAGAACCAGACGTTTTACCGGATCATCCGGGTATTTTTCACGCTGCTTTTCCGATACTGGGTGCGCTGCTTCCGTGTCACGGGGGCGGTTTGCATTCCATCCGAGGGAGGCGCCTTTCTTATCGCGAATCACAGCTCGGCTCTCGATCCATTTGTTCTGGCCGCGCCCGTCAAGAACCGTATCCTGGTTGGTCCCGGCAAGATAGAGCTCTTCAGGCATCCGGTCGTCGGGTTCCTTATGAAAAAGCTTGGCATCTTTCCATTGAGGCGGGATGTGATCGACTCCGCCGCGGTGCGCACCATGGTCGGTGAGTACCGCGCCGGAAGAGTAGTCATTGTCTATCCGGAGGGCGGACGAAGCAAGACCGGAGACCTTCTTGCGTTCGATGAAGGCTTTGCCCGGCTGGCCATCAAGCTCAGGGCGCCTCTTATCCCGGCGGGGATGTCCGGCGCTCGTGAAGTGTTGCCCATCGGACGTCTCATCCCGCGCCGCAACACGCCCCTGGCCGTTTGCTACGGCCGCCAGTTCGATCTCTCCCGGTTTTACGGTCAAGATCTCACGGAGTCTCTGCTGGCCGAAGCAGCAGAGACAATGAGAGCGGCGGTGCAAGAGCAAGTCTGGGCTGCCGCCCGGATGTGTAGAGACTTAGCGGAAGACCCGCGGACGACGTAACAAAGGAGCTTCGCCATGGCAGGCGAGATGAAAGAAGACGACACGCGCGCCCGCGAGTACAACCGCACCGTCGAGTGGCTCGTCTTGATCGCAACCATCTGGGCCGCGCTATTCAACTTTCTGGTGCTGAGCTCGGGTTTGTCGTCCGTCTTACGCAACCGGGCCGTTCAGTACTCGCCGGCCTGGCTGAGTCCCATCTTCCTGTACTCCGCGCTTTTGGGCGTGATCAGCTTCCTGACGGGCCTGCCGCTGGCCTGGTATCGGGGCTTCGTGGTGGAGCATCGCTTCGGCCTTTCCAATCAGTCGCTCCGGGCATACAGTGTCGATCTCTTGAAGGGGCTCGGTGTCAGCTTGGCGTTGATGCCGGCGCTCAGCGCGGGCGCCTTTTGGGCCGTGAGGCGCTTTCCCCGTCGCTGGTGGGCGGTGCTCTGCGGCCTGACGATTCCCGTGACAGTTCTCTTCGCCAACCTGGCGCCGGTGCTGCTGGCCCCGCTCTTCAATCAGTACCAGCCCCTCCGCCGGCCCGACCTGGCCGAACGCGTTCGGAACCTTGCCGCTGGACAGGGCATTCACGTCTCCGACGTGCTCGAGATGGACATGAGCCGGCAAACGAAGAAGGCCAACGCTGCATTTATGGGGTTGGGCAACACCAAGCGCATCGTGCTTGCCGACACCATGCTCGATGAGTTCACGCCGGAAGAGATCGAGATCGTGGTGGCGCACGAGCTTGGCCATCAGGTGCATCGCGATATCTGGAAGCTCATCATCCTCCAGGCCCCGCTCTCTTTGTTGAGTCTGTTCGCCATCAGCAGGCTGCTGCCCCCGTTTCTGCGCCGCTACGGCGCCGGCAAAACCCACATCGAAACGGTCGAGGATATCGCCGCTCTCCCGGCCTACTTGCTGCTGGGCGAAGTGATGCTCGGCATCCTCACCCCGTTGGTAAATGCGGTTATCAGAAGAGAAGTCGAGGAGCCGGCCGATCGTTATGCCCTCGACCTTACCCGTAACCCGGGTGCATTCGTCAGCACCATGCAGAAGCTCGGCAAGATGAACCTCGCCAACCCTGCCCCGCATCCCATTGTGAAGTGGCTGTTGTATGACCACCCGCCCATGAACGAGCGCATCGCGACGGGTCGCCGCTGGGCGGCTTCACATCCGCAGGATGACTAACTTCCCCTTCGATCGCATCCGTCATCTGCTCGTTGATCTGGACGGCGTGTTCTATCGAGGCGACGCGCCCCTTCCCGGCGGACGCGAGTTCATCGACTGGCTTCGCCACGAGCACATCGGCTTTCGAATGGTCACGAACAACTCCACTCTTACCCCCGACCAGTATGTAGTGAAGCTAGGAGCCATGGGGATAAGGGTGAAGGCGGATGAGATCTTCACCAGCGCGCTCGCCACGGCACGCTTCCTCCGGCAACAAAACGCCGAGGGCAACACTGCGCTTGTTATAGGAGAGGAAGGCTTGCGCCAGGCCCTCGCAGACGAGGGCATTCGATTCGTTGATGATCGGCCCGATTGGGTGATCGTGGGACTGGACAAATCTCTCACGTACGACAGGCTTACGGCTGCCGCGTTGGCGATCGAGGCCGGAGCGCGCTTTCTTGCCACCAATGCCGACGCCTCGTTTCCGATCCCGCAGGGCCTTGCACCGGGAACGGGTGCTATTCTCGCGGCACTCGAAGCGACCACCGGTAAGCGACCGTCGATCGTCGGAAAGCCGAGGCCGACCATCCTCGAGCTGGCCATGAGAAGCCTGGGCGGAACAACCGACGACACGGCCATGCTGGGGGACCGGCTCGACACCGATATCGCAGCCGCGAACGTGCTTGGCATGCCATCGATACTGGTTTTTACAGGCGTCTCGACGCGCGCCGAGCTCGATGACACTCCGTACCATCCAAATCTGGCAATCGACAATCTCACTGATTTACAAGACACTTGGGGCGCAGCGGTCGGAGCGCCCGGGCCTGATTGACGTGCGGTCTGTGCTCGCGGCCGGGTTTGATATAGTCGTCACCGGGCTCTTGATATTTCTTGGATTCCGCCTGGCCATCACGACCGCCCCGTGCTCCTACTTGGGAGACTGTCCGCCTCTTACACCC
>JBOGSL010000101.1:0-2311 GCA_050695395.1 Chloroflexota bacterium
GTGGAAAAGGGGTGTCAGTCCGCGTGCGCTTCCGGCTCGTGGTGTTCCGAGACGTCGACATAGTGAGTCCGACCCAGCGTCAGCAGGAAGGCGCAATTGTCGATAGCCTCGACATCGTGATACACGCCGGGATCGAGAGCCAGGAGCTGGCCGCGCTCGAGGTCCACGGTTTCTCCTGGAAGCTGGAGCCTGAATCGCCCCGCCAGCGCCTGGATCGAGATCGGGCCGGATGCATGGTGCTTCTCCAAACGGCCGCCTGCTTGCAGTGTCATCAAGACAATGCGGAGGTCACGCTGTTTTACGAGCGTCTTCCCGGTGGGCGCGCCGGTGCCATAGGCCGGTTGCTCCCTGAGCTGTGCCAGCTCGGGCTCGAGATCGAACCGCATGATCGATTCGCCCACGAAGATTGCCTCCGACCGGCGGTCAGCGAGCCGAGCCGGCAGGCTCGGGCTTGAGATGCGACTGGTACGTTCCGACTTCTTGCCGGAAGCTGATCGCGAGTCGGTTCCAGCCGTTGATGGCGACAATCGCCATGGTGAGGTCCAGGAGCTCACGATCCGAGAAGTGCGGACGCACCGCCTGGTAGACGTCGTCGGGAACATGGCGATTCGCGACGAGCGTGACCGCCTCCGTCCACTCAAGGGCGGCCCTCTCCTGATCGGTGTAGAACGGAGCCTCTCGCCAGGCGTCGAGGACGAGAAGCTTCTGGGGAGACATGCCACGCGCTATTGCATCCTTGCTATGCATGTCAAGGCAGTAGGCGCAGCCGTTGATCTGAGATGCGCGCATGCGCACGAGCTCCAGCAGGTCCGGAGACAGCGACGATTGTCTGACGAATTGCTCCAACCCGAACATGGCCTGGTAGGCGCCGGGGTCAACCTCCTGAGTGTTGATGCGTTCTGCCATGGTGATTTCTCCTTCGGCGCGGATGTGAGGTTCTTACACCTCGCGCCTTTTCAGTCTAAGTCCGGCCGGAGGCTCGCGGAAGCGACTATAGTCGCTATGCGCGCGGAAAGGCTCCAGCGGCCCGGAAGAGCCACGACGGTCATCGGGGGAAAAATGGACTGAGGCGGCATCGCAAGGGGCAGTAGACCGAGACTGCTATACTCGCGCGATATCGCGAACCGTCCCGGGGCGGGGCGAGGAGATGGAGGAGCAATGTCGCGTCACCGGGTGCTTGCAGTCGTTCCAGCTGTTTTTGTCTCGATAGCTCTCGTGGTAAGCGCCATGATGGTGCCGGGCCGCGCGTCGGCCTACCACCCCAACGCGCCCAAGAACACGCTGACCGCCGCATTCGACAGCGATTTCTCCACCATGGACCCGGCTATCGGCTACGACCCGTTCTCCTGGACCGGTGAGCATGCCGTCTTCGACGCGCTGCTGGATTACGCCAACCACACCGGACGTGCCGGCACCAAGCTTGTCCCCGATCTCGCTGCCGCGATGCCTCGTATCAGTAATCGCAGCAAGGTGTACACCTTCAACCTGCGGCGAGATGTCCACTTCGCGCCGCCCGTGCGACGACTGGTGACTGCCTCGGATATCAAGTACTCGATCGAGCGTGCCCTCGCCAAGAACACCAAGGGCCCGATGTACCAGAGTCCCTTCTTCAGTCCGATTCAGGGCGTCGGTAAATTCTGGTCGGGCAAGGCGAAGCACATTAGGGGTATACGAGTGGT
Organism: Chloroflexota bacterium; assembly: GCA_050695395.1. Classification (GTDB taxonomy): domain Bacteria; phylum Chloroflexota; class UBA5177; order UBA5177; family UBA5177; genus JBOGSL01. The sequence goes on from JBOGSL010000101.1 coordinate 1,680, forward strand.
GGGAAGGTTCGGGATTCAGTTCCGCCTGAATTCTCCCGACCTGGCCTTCGAGAATATTCTGGCGCTGCCGTTTGCGGCGGTCGTGCCGCGGGAAATCGTGGAGCGCTATGGCAGCGCTAACTTCAGCAATCACGTCGTGGGCACCGGGCCTTACATGATGCAGAGCTGGGCGCACGGACGTCAGATGGTGCTGGTCAAGAACCCCCTGTACTTCCGCCACGGCCTGCCGCACGTGCCGAAGGTAGTGATCCAGTTCAACGTCAACGATCACCTGCAAATCTTGCGAGCCGAGCAGAATCAGCTCGACCTTCCGGGCAACCTGGTCACGAGCGAGGATTACCTGGCGCTGCGCACGGGCAGGTACAGCCATCAGATGGTCGGCCTGCCCGATATCGGTGTCTGGTACCTGGCCATGAATATGAAGATGGCTCCCTTCAAGGGCCATCTCAAATTGCGGAAGGCCTTCAACATGGCGATCGACCGAAGCCACATCATCCGGCTGCTCAACGGTCGCGCCATCCCGATGCACGGAATCCTCCCGCCTACGATGCCTGGAGCGAACCCGCATTTCCACTACTACAACTACAACCCCAAAGCCGCTGCGAGGCTTGTGCGGCAGGCCGGCTATAAGC
>JBOGSL010000102.1:0-4724 GCA_050695395.1 Chloroflexota bacterium
GTGTTACGCGAGTCGCTGCTCGAGACCGTTGCCTCACGCCTCGACGAGGATCAAGGCTTCGAGCTGGCCGTGACCAGCCGCACGTAGGTTCGCGATTCGTCGGGACACGTTTGACGATGCCGCGGCAAGACCGCGCACCGACGGCGGACGGCACAACGCCTGTTGGTCGAAGCGGCCGGGTTGGCGGTTCTGGACCGCGCTATGCGTCCTGGCCCGTTTTCGGCCATGGCGTTCCGGACGTGTCCCGATAGATCGGGAACCTGCGGTTGCGCATCACCGTCCGCCCCGCTTGATCGCCTGCAGAATCTCCAGCGCCAGACGTCGCGAACGATCGCCCTGACGCGCGATCTCGTGTACCAGCCGAGCCAGCTCGAGCGTCTCCCCTTCCACCGGCTCCATCGCCGCCGGCGCCGATGTCGTGCCGCGCGCCGGGTCCGTACCTCGCTCGTCGCCCGTGCCTGCCAGTTCCGCCACGAGCAGCTGTCCAACGCCGCCCACCAGCCGCGCTTGCTCCACGCCGAGCGCTGCCGGCTGCGCGAAGAGTCCAAGCAGTTCCAGATCGCCCAATCCAAAGCTTCCCTGGCTGCTCTTGTCCAGCACCTCGATCACACCGCCCACCTCCTCGCCCATCAGCAGGGGCGCGGCCATGATCGATTGAGGCACGTAGCCCGTCGATTGGGCGAAGCCCTGCGAGAAGCGCGGATCGCGCCGCACATCCGAGACGGCGATCGGCTCGCCAGTCATCACCACCCAGCCGGCGATGCCCTGATGCGCCGGGAATCGCCGGCCCAGCACATCGCTCGATCCCTCGCCGATCGCCGCCTCGAAGACCAGCTCCTGGCTCTCCGTGTCGAGCAGCGCGATCGAGGCGGCTCCCGCGTCGAACAAGCGTCGTGCCGCGTGCACGATCGCCTGCAGCAACGCCTGATACGGGGCTTTGCCGACCGTCTCGGCCAGCACCTCATTCAACGCCAGCGTATCCGCCACCCGCCGGCTCGTGTCGCCTGCGGCTTCCAGCGCGTGGAGCCGCGTGGCTTGCGTTGCGATGGTGGCGCGCGCCGCATCCAGCTCCGCTTGCAGCTGTGTGTCGTCACTCATTGGTTCTTGCCCAGCGCCTCTCTCACATTCTTCGCCGTGTAGTAGAGTACCGTTTTGATCTGAAACGGCGTGAGCTGCCGGTGCTTGCTCAGGATCTGCGCCACGATGCCGCTGATGTGCGGCGTGGCGTAACTGTTTCCCGTCCCCGTGATGAGCGCTCCGTCCGCCCAGGCCAGCTCGAGATCGACGCCCGGCGCGGTGAACTCCACCGGCGGCTCCGGGTTGTAGTAGAAGGTGTGTGGCTCCTGGTCGGCGTGGCTGGCCACCGAGATCACCGACGAGAATAGCCATGGATAGCTGAGCACGGGCGTGTTGTTCGCGGAGGCCACCACCACACTTCGCTGAAAGTAGGCCTGGTCCGCCAGGCGATGCAGCGACTCGATGTGCTCCAGCTTCCGGGTGCTCAGGCTCAGATTGATCACATCCATGCCGTGCTCCACTGCCCAGCGCACCCCTTCCACCAACGCCTCGCCGCTTCCTTTCAGGTTCGGTCCCAGGACCCGCACGCTGTAGATCTCGGCCTCCGGAGCGAGCCCGTGGATGATACCGCCGCAGGCAGTGCCGTGTCCGAAGAGATCGTCGTGTGCCTCTTCACGGATGATGACGCCGTCATCCCCGCGCTCGACCACCGCGCCGCCCTTGAGCATGCCGCCCAGCATGGGATGCTCGGCGTCCACCCCGGAATCCACCAGGCACACTTTCACGCCTTCGCCCGTCGCTCCGCCCCATGCCCACTCGGGCGTAATCTCTTGCCAGGGGACGGCCAGCACCCTCGGTTGGTCCTCCTCGCGGATCGGCCAGCTAAACGCCGGAAGCTCGTCTTGCATGCCGTAGCCTACACCGACCATCGCGCGTACATCGATACGCTATGCTACGGGCACACGTGGACGTACAGCCGGCGGCCCAGGAAGCATTGCGAGAGGTGAGCCTCTTTCGGCGGCTCTCCCCGGTCGAGCTGTCCGGATTGGCTTCCCAGACCGCGCGGCATAACTATGGCAAGAACCAGATCATCTTTCTGCAGGGCGCGCGTGGCGACGGGCTCTATGTCGTCACCGACGGTCACGTGGCGATCAGCCGCCAGGGCGCCGACGGCAACGAGCTCATCCTCTTCGTTCACGAGCCGGGTGAGTATTTCGGCGAGCTTTCCCTCTTCGATGACGAGCCTCGTTCCGCCACGGCGACGGCCATCGACAACTGCGATGTTCTCTTCTTGCCGCGCGCCGGGTTCCGGGTGTTTATCGAGCAGCACCCCGCCGCCGTGTTCGTCTGTTTGGAAGTGATCGTTCGCCAGCTACGCCGTCTGACCGATCTGGCAGATGAGATCGCGCTGCTCGATATCCGCAGCCGTCTGGCTCGGCGGCTGCTGAAGCTGGTGGATCGCGGCGAGGTCGAAGCGCCGGGTCACCACGCCTCGGTTCACATCACGCAGCAGCATCTGGCAAGTATGCTCGGCGCCACACGAGAGAGCGTCAATAAGCACCTCGGCACGCTGTCTCAGGAAGGCATCATCCAGCTCGACCGCGGACACATCAAAGTGCTGGACCTCGAGCGATTACAGGACTGCGGAGATGGGCTGTGAGGTGGGAGTTTTGAGTTATACTCACGACTCACGACTCACCACTCAGTTGCCTATTCGCCTCGGCCAGGTGCTCTCCGTTGATGTTGTACTCGCCTCGCTCCTGACGGATCTTGTGCGCTCTGGCCAGGACTTCGGGCCGGCCGTGTCCTTCCGCCGGCTCGAACACGTACGTCGCCAGCTCGAGCAGTAATCCGTTCGGGTCCCGAAAGTACAGCGAGTCCATAAACCCACGATCCACCCGCCCGGTGTTCGGATAGCCGATCTCTTGCAGCCGTTTGGCCGCGCGATCGAACGTCTCCCGTGAAACTTCGAAGGCGAGGTGGTGGACATTGCCTAAATCCTGCACCGCCGGCCGCGGATTGGTGCCCCGTTCGTCGCGCACGAAGAAGGTGATCAGCCGCCCGTCGCCGGCATCGAAGTACAGGTGATTTTCCTCGGGCACGTCCAGGTTGGGCTGCTCGAAGACCAGCGGCATGCCGAGCACACCCTGGTAGAAATCGATCGTGTCTTGCCGGTTGGAGCCGACCAGCGTGATGTGATGAACTCCCGTGGTGGGAAGAACGTCGTCCATGGTTTGGCCTCCTCTGGTCTCTATCCCAGCCTACACAACGCTCTATCATGAAAGTGATGGCGGACGCGCAGAAGGTCGATGTCGCGATCCTTGGAGCCGGGTTCGCCGGTACCGCGGTCGCCCAGAAGCTCTCGAAGCTGCTTCGTGCCAACGAAGCCACGGTGACGCTGGTCGACCGCAACAACTTCTTTCTGTTCACCCCCATGCTTACCGAGGTCGCCGGCGACGAAGCCATGCCGCGCGATATCGTCAGCGCGGCGCGAACCATGGCTCCGCGCGCAACCTTCGAGCAGGGCTGGGTGGAGAGCATCGATCCCTCGACGCGTTCCTTTACCGTCTGCATCGGCTCGCAAGAGAACAACGTCCCGGAGACGCGCCGCACCATCAGCGCCGGTCAGCTGGTCATCGCGCTTGGCTCCGTCATCAATTTCTACGGCATTAAAGGGCTGGCGGAGCATGCCTACACCCTCAAATCGCTCGCCGACGCGGCCACGCTGCGAAATCGCGTCCTGGCGCTGCTGGAACGTGCCGATGAGGAGTCGAATCCGGAGGCCCGACGAGCCCTGCTCACCTTTGTGGTCGGCGGCGGCGGCTCCTCGGGGGTCGAGACCATAGCCGCGCTCAACGCCTTTGTGCGCGAGCTGCGGCGCAAGTTTCCCCGGGTGAGGCCGGACGATGTCCGGACCATGATCGTTGAAGCCGGACCGTCTCTCCTGGGCGAGCTACGAAGCGGCCTCGGCGCGTACGCCGAAGCCGAGCTGAAGCGGCAGGGCGTCGAGGTTGCCGTGGGCACCAAAGTAACCGAGGCAGGGCCTGCCTCCGTCACGGTCGATCCGCCGATCAACGGCCAGTCCCAGATTCCCACTCACACGCTCATCTGGGCGGGCGGCATCGCCCCGAATCCGCTGGTCGAAGCGCTCGATCTCCCCAAAGGCAAGCACGGTATTCAGGTCGACGAGTGCGGTCGGGTCCCAGGTCACGCGGGCATCTGGGCGCTGGGTGATCTTGCGGAGTATCCCAAGCCGGGCGGCGGCACCTATCCCGCGCTCGCCCAGAATGCCCAGCGTGAGGGCGAGCAAGCAGGACGCAATCTCGTTGCCTTGCTTCGAGGAAAGCAGCCAGAGCCGTTCCGATACAAGCCCATGGGCGAGCTGGTGCTGATCGGTAAGCACCGAGCCGTGGCCAGCATCATGGGCTACAACGTCACCGGCTTTTTCGCCTGGATGGCCTGGCGCGGCATCTATCTAGCCAAGCTGCCCACGTTCCAGCAACGCGTGCTCGTTGCCGGCAGCTGGCTTCTCGATCTGCTCTTTGGCCGGGACATGGCGCAGGTTCCCGGCGCATCAACCGGAAAGGACTGACTATGCAACCGGGTGTCCAGCTCAAGACCTTCAGCACCGGACCCATGGACAACAACGTCTACATCCTGATTGACCAGTCGACCGGCGCCAGCGTTCTGTTTGATGCTCCGGGGGA
>JBOGSL010000103.1:0-11075 GCA_050695395.1 Chloroflexota bacterium
GCACAATCTCGCTCGAGGCATCGACTAGCTGGGCGGACAGTCGGTGGCAATAGGGCTCGGCAAACGCTACGTGGGCCACAACTCCGTTGCCGAAGAAGGTGCTGAGCCGGTTTTTGGTACGGTCGAACAGCTGATCGGGGACGACCATGTCCATGGGACGGTAGTCTTCCCGCAGGCTGCCGACGGCACTGGCCGACACAATCTGCTTGACACCGAGAAGCTTGAGAGCGTAAATATTTGCCCGGTAAGGGACTTCGCTAGGGAGCAGCCGGTGCCCCTTGCCGTGCCGCGGCAAGAAGGCAACGGGAACGCCGTCCAGGATGCCCGTCAAAATCGTGTCACTGGGCGAGCCGTAAGGTGTCTCGATCTGCACCTCATCGACATCCGACAAGCCGTCGATCTGGTACAGCCCACTGCCACCAATCACGCCCACGTCTGCACGTGCCATAGTGCCCCTTATATCAAAAGAGAATCGGCGGCACGGCACGAAGAAGGCCGGGCAGCCCACGTAGTATAGCGGAGACACCGTCCTCGACAGAGCTCCGTCTCCTCTTCCGTGAGGCGAGAGTTGAGGCGACGGAATCGGCGATGAGCGTCGAGGTCGACAGCCTTCGAAGGCCCGTAAATTACACTGAACCATGAGCAAGGATGCCCAAATATTCTCGCCCGCGTGCTTCTTGGAATGACGCCACTGGGCGCAGCAGTTCGGGGACTGGCGGCAGCGGCCGTGGGAACGGCCGCTATGGATGCGGGCGAGTACGCAGCCTATCGATCGCGCGGAGGACGCTCAAGACCGCTCGAGTGGGAGTTTCGCGGGGTCAACAACTGGGACCAGGCGGCGGCGCCTGGAAAGGTCGGCCACCGGCTTTTAGATTGCTGGACTCAGGAGGAGATTCCTTCGGAGTGGGCCGGCTTGGTGAACAATGTGGTGCATTGGGGCTTCGGCATCTCGTGGGGCCTCGCCTACGGATTGATAGCCGGCTCCATTTCGAGACACCCGCCGGTGATTCTCGGCTTGCCCTACGGGGTCGGAGTGTGGCTTTTCGGCTACATCGTGCTACCGCTCGGTCACTTCTATAAGCCGATCTGGGACTACGACGCATCTACGTTGGGCAAAGACCTGCTCTCGCACCTCGTGTACGGCAGCGTTACAGGGCTGACGTTCCGGTTTATGGCTGACTGACGTGGTATCGCTGCTAGAACGTTCGCCGGACATCTCGACGCGTAATCCCGGCATGCCTCTCGACCTGCATTGGGTGGAGGAGGTTCGGATTAATCGCAGCGCCGTGGAGCGGCGAGCCGAAACCCTGATCAGGCGAAGAACCGTCAAGAAGGAATGGCAGGCGGCTTGGCTCGTCCGCGCTATTCAGTGCCTGGATCTCACCGCTCTCTCGGGAGACGACACACCGGGATCGGTAGCGCGGCTGTGCGCCAAAGCTGCCCGGCCGCTGCGAGAGGACATGCTCGACGCGCTGGGGCTGGCGGCTGCAGACATTCACGTTGCCGCCGTTTGCGTGTATCCCAATCTGGTGCCGACCGCGGTCGAGTCCCTCGCGGGAACCGGCATCCCCGTCGCTTCGGTATCAACCGGCTTCCCCGCCGGCCAGGTTCCCCTTTCTCTCAAGCTCGACGAAATCGCAACCGCTCTGGAGGCCGGCGCAGCCGAAATCGACGCCGTTATTTCGCGGTCTCACGTTCTCGGGGGCCGCTGGGAAGCCCTCTACGACGAGATCCGAGCCTTTCGCCAGGCCGCCGGCACCGCCCATCTCAAGACGATTCTGGCAACCGGCGAGCTCGGCACCCTGCGGAACGTGGGACAGGCCAGCCTCGTCGCCATGATGGCCGGTGCCGACTTCATCAAGACATCCACGGGAAAGGAAACAGTGAATGCCACGTTGCCGGTCGGTGAAGTTATGGTCCGGGCTATTCGCGACTATTTCGAACGAACCGCAGCCCGGGTCGGGTTCAAGCCGGCCGGAGGGATCCGCACGGCACGACAAGCCACGGACTGGGAGATCCTGATGAAGGAAGAGCTCGGCAATCGCTGGCTCCGCCGGGACCTGTTCCGCCTCGGCGCCAGCAGTCTACTAACCGACATCGAACGGCAGCTCTCGCACTTTCTCACGGGGCGATACGGCGCCGCCCAGTACTTTCCCCTGCCATGACAGTCGCCGATCGACTCGAGACCATGGAGTACGGGCCGGCTCCGGAATCCAACATTCCCGCGGAGTCGTGGCTGGACGATCACGGTCGCAAGTTCGGTCTCTTCATCGACGGCGATTGGCACGAGCCGGCCTCGGGCGAATATTTTGAGATCGTCAATCCGGCCACCGGCAAGCCGATCGCGAAGGTGGCACAGGCCGGGCAAAGCGATGTCGATGCGGCTGTGCAGGCGGCTGACCGAGCGTTTGGGGACTGGGCCAAAACGGCGGGACACATCCGTGCCCGGTACCTGTATGCCCTGGCTCGCCAACTGCAGCGCCACTCGCGTCTCTTCGCTGTGCTCGAATCACTGGACAACGGCAAGCCAATCCGGGAGAGCCGTGACATCGACATTCCACTGGTGGCGCGTCACTTCTCCTACTACGCCGGCTGGGCCCAGCTTATGGATATAGAGCTGCCCCACTACAGCGCGATCGGCGTAGTGGGGCAGATCATTCCGTGGAACTTCCCTCTCCTGATGCTGTCTTGGAAAATAGCGCCCGCACTGGCCGCGGGAAACACGGTTGTGCTGAAACCTGCGGAATTCACGCCACTTACCGCGCTGCTGTTTGCCGAGGTGGTGCAGCGGGCCGGTCTGCCGGCTGGAGTCGTGAACATCATTACGGGCGACGGCCGGACCGGTGAGCTCATAGTGCAAAATCCAGACGTAGGCAAGATCGCGTTCACCGGGTCAACCGACGTGGGACGCATCATTCGCCGCGAGACCGCCGGTACCGGTAAGCGATTGTCGCTGGAACTCGGCGGTAAGTCTCCCTTCGTGGTCTTCGACGACGCCGATCTGGATAGCGTGGTCGAGGGCGTGGTCGACGCTATCTGGTTCAATCAGGGCCAGGTTTGCTGCGCCGGATCGCGGCTTCTCGTACAGGAGAATGTGGAGGAACGTCTGCTCGCCAAGCTTCGAGCTCGGATGGAGAAGCTGCGAGTAGGCGACTCACTTGACAAAGCGATAGACCTCGGCGCGATCGTGGCGCCCGTGCAGCTCCAGAAGATTCAGCGGCTGGTGAAGCAAGGCGTCGACGACGGAGCGGAGATGTGGCAGCCGTCGTGGGCCTGTCCGCGAGAGGGCTACTTCTTCCCGCCTACCCTGTTCAGCAATGTCTCTCCGGCCGCGACAATCGCCCAGGTCGAGATATTCGGTCCGGTGCTCGTCTCAATGACGTTTCGGACCCCGCAAGAAGCAGTCGCCCTCGCCAACAACACGCCCTACGGCCTGGCCGCGAGCGTGTGGAGCGAGAACATCAACCTCGCATTTGACATCTCTCGACAGATCAAAGCGGGCACGGTCTGGATCAACAGCACGAACCTGTTTGACGCTTCCTCGGGGTTCGGAGGCTATCGAGAGAGCGGCTTCGGGCGCGAGGGCGGTCTGGAAGGCTTCTACGAATATCTCAAACTCGAGCAATCGACATCGCCGATGAAGCCAAGACTGAAGGAGACGGCGGACAACCGAGCGGCCTCTCCTGCGACGGCTGATCTGCCGTCAATTGACCGAACGCCCAAGCTTTTCATCGGCGGCCGTCAGGTGCGACCGGACTCCGGCTACAGCCGCTTGATTTACGGGGCGAACGGGCACGTAATTGGCGAGGCTGGTGAGGGGAACCGCAAGGACATACGTAATGCGGTGGAGGCGGCGCGCAAGGCACAAAACGCCTGGTCTTCGGCTTCCGGTCATGCCCGCGCTCAGGTGACATACTTCCTGGCCGAGAATCTCGAAGCTCGACTCGAAGAATTTGCCGCCCGCATACGCGAGCAAGTCGGCGTCTGCGACGATGAGGCGCGCCAGGAAGTGCGTCTCTCGATCGAGCGGCTGTTCACGTACGCGGCCTGGGCAGACAAGTTCGACGGCGACGTCCACCAGACACCATTTCGCATCATCACGCTAGCGATGAAGGAGCCCCTCGGGGTGCTTGGGGTCATCTCTCCAAATGAGTATCCTCTGCTGGGTCTTGTCTCCGTTCTGGCACCCGTGATGGTGATGGGAAATTCTTCGATTCTGATTCCGTCGCAAGAGAACCCGCTCAGTGCTACTGACCTGTATCAGGTACTGGAGACATCCGACGTACCGCCGGGGGTCGTCAATATAGTTACAGGACGGCGGGACACGCTCTCAGCAATTCTGGCCGAGCACGATGACGTCGAGGGCATCTGGTACTTCGGGGAGGCCGCGGGAGCGGCCGACGTGGAGCGCGCCTCCGCGGGAAACATGAAGCGAACCTGGACGCACCGCGAGCCGCGAGACTGGCGATCGCTCGCCGGCGAAGAGAGCAAGGAGTTTTTGCGCGAGTGCACCCAGGTTAAGAACATCTGGACGCCGTACGGCGCGTAACCCGGGCGCGTAAGCGAACTAGGCACGCACCGGCCGGCGGTGCGAGAATCAACCCACAAGGTCACGATTAGGCCGCTCTTGCTCCGCGCACAACGGTGAGCCGTGAAAGATCGCTTCGAGTCCGAAATTGTCGAGCGGCTTCGGCCTGCCCGGCGATCGTTCGGTCTGTGGCGGCTCCGCGGCTGGATCGCCTTGGGGGCCGGCTGCGGGGCGATCGCAGCGATCGTTCCGCTAGTGGCGCAACACTTCGCCGCGTGGAACGGCGCCAGGACCGCGGCTCTCGTGCTCTTCGCCACAGGCATCCTCATCGGCGTTGCTGCCGGGATTGTTCGATGGCCGTCCAGAGACCAGACCGCGCGCAATCTTGACCGCGAGCTGGATCTCGCGAATGCCGCAACGACCGCGCTCGAGTACCGCGCTTCGGTCGATGTGCTAGCCGTGCGGCAACGCCGCGACCTGTCGGCCCGCTTGAGCCGGTCTTCGCTTCACCGTCCCCTTGGCCTCGGCCCGCGCCGCGACTCGTTTCTGGCTAGCGCTGTCCTGAGCTGCGCGGTGCTGTTTATCCTCCCCGGAGGCACCTTCCTGCCCTCTGCATCTCCAACCTCGCCGCTCGCTCTGGAGCGGATTCACCACACGGCTGGTGTTACCATTCCGGCTCTTTTGCACCAGCTCAAACGCGGCCCGCTGTCCTCCCAGCACGCGCACCAGGTGAAGTCGCTGCGCGCCGATCTTCTCAACTTGCAGCGCCGGCTCCGCTCCTCGGGCACGAAGGCCGAGGCACTATCCGCGATTGCTACGACGCAGCAGCGTATTAGCGAGCTCGCGCAGGGCAATGCCGGCATTTCGACATCGCAAGCACGTGCCCTCAGTCGCGCTCTTCACGCAAAGCCGGGTGCCGCGGCCAAGAAGAGCAAGAGCCGCTCTCAGCGCAGCCCAACACAGCGACAGGCGGCGCTGGAGTCGGCGGCGCAGCGGCTTCACCAAATGTCCGTAGCCGCAAAGAATCTAACGGGAGGCCAACGGCGCCAGCTAGCCGAGGAGTTCCGTCAGATCCAGAAGGCGATGCCGAAGACGCCGATGACGAAGCTCTTCCACCGAGCGGCTCGAGATCTATCTCTCAGCAAGCAGAACAAATTGACCAAAGACCTCCAGGCCCTGTCGCGACGATTGCGGCGGGCCTCGCGGCTCCAGTCCGCCAGCGCTCGGCTCAGCAACGCCGAGGCGCAGATCTCCGCCGCCGGCAAGGGCATCAGCGATGCCCCCAATGTGCCGATCCGTCGCTCGAAACCCACGAACTCCGCCTCGCTTAAATCCTTGGGGCAGGCGAGCGCAAAAGGGTCGCCCCTCAACTCACATCCGGGCTCATCGGACATGAGCCCAAGCCACGAATCCGTGGCCGCCCGGCGCATCTTGCAGAACGAGAGACGCCGCGGCCAAACGTCGTCAACCCGGAGCTCCGCTGAGTCCGCGCGCAAAGGGGCCGTGCATCCAGGAACTTCGAAGAACGGGAAGATCGGCCACGGTCAACAGGGGGGGCGAGACGAGGGCGGCCCGGGCAGTGGAAAGTACACCGTAATATTCGTGCCGGGAACTGCCGGACAGGGACGCCATACCTCTCAGATCAATCTCGACGGGCAGCCGCGTCAGATGCACGCCGTCTCGTACCGCCGAGTGGTGGGCCGCTACGCTCGCAGCGCCCGCACGGCGATGCAGCGGTACGCTCTTCCGGGCCCGTGGAAGCAGTTTGCCCGCCGTTACTTCGACTCGATAGCTCGCTAACCAAAAGGAGCATCCATGTACCAGAGTCAAGCTCGGACATTCCCCCTCGACGATGCCTCCATCGACGACTTCACGCGCGACGCGCGACTCCTGGAGGAGGCGGTACAGCATGTGATCATTGGGCAGGAGTCTGTAGTGCGCCAGACGATTCTGGCGCTGATTGCAGGCGGCCATGTTCTCCTGGAAGGCGTGCCCGGAGTAGGGAAGACACTTCTGGTACGGACGCTCGGAGCGGCGCTCCGGCTTTCCTTTTCGCGCATTCAGTTCACGCCGGACCTCATGCCCGCCGATATCACCGGCACGACTATCCTTCGCGAAGATCAGTTGGGTCGTCGAGACTTTGTCTTTCAGGCTGGGCCTCTCTTCGCGAATCTGGTGCTGGCGGACGAAGTGAATCGCGCAACCCCCAAGACGCAGAGCGCCCTGCTCGAGGCGATGCAAGAGAGCACAGTAACAGTGGGCACCAACACGCATCAGTTGCCGTCTCCGTTCTTTGTGCTTGCTACCCAGAACCCTCTGGAGATGGAGGGCACCTATCCTCTGCCGGAAGCTCAGCTTGACCGGTTTCTGCTCAAGATCCATGTCGGCTTCCCGCCCCCTCCGGTCTTACACGGAATAGTTCGCCAGACGCTGGTGGCTCCCGCAGAGGTAGAAGGTGTGGTCGATGGTTCGCGCCTGACGGTGATGTCGGCAGTAGCGCGGGCCGTTCCGGTGGCCTCGGCCGTCATCGACTACGCCATCGCGATCGTCATGGCCACGCACCCGGAGAGCAGCTCGAACGCTTCCGTTCGACGCTTCGTGCGTGCCGGCGCGAGTCCGCGTGGTGTCCAGTCCCTTATCCTCACGGCTCAGGCGCGTGCCCTTCTGGAAGGTAGGTTCAATGTGTCCATCGGAGACATACGCGAGCTTGCCTACCCTGCCCTGCGACACCGAATCCTGCTCAACTTCGAAGGACAGGCGGAAGGCACGACCACCGATCAGATCATCGACGAGATTCTCGCCGAAGCACCGGTGCCGTGACCCAGACTTTCGGCTTCGAACCCGGATTTCTCCGCCAGCTGGACCGGCTCAGCCTGCAGACGCGCCGTCGTTTCTCCGCCAGCGGCGCCGGCGCACGCCGATCGCAACGCTACGGCTCATCTACCGAATTCGCCGACTTTCGCGATTACGCCGAGGGGGACGACTTTCGCCGCATCGATTGGAATGCGTACGCACGACTTGACCGGCTCTTCATGCGGTTGTACAGCTCAGAAGATCTGACTACCGTCACGCTCTACCTCGACCACTCGTCGTCCATGGGTGTCGGCCGGCCGAGCAAGGCCGTCCTTTCGTCCCAGCTCGCCGCGATATTCGCCTATATCGCGCTGAATCAGTTCGACCGAGTCGCGGTAGCGGGATGGGCCGACAAGATCGACAGCTATCTACCGCCGCAATCCGGCAAACACCAGGTGGCCCTTCTGTGGCAGCAGATCGCCGCTGTGTCGGAGGACACCGGGCACACCACAGACGCTTCCTCCCTCCGCTACTCGGGCCGGTTTCAGCGCACGGCCGGACTTTCCATCGTGGTTTCAGACCTGCTGACGGATTCAGATTGGCAAGCGGGCCTCCGTGGACTGTTGGCCGGGGGGCAAGAAGTAGGCGTCATACAGGTTCTGGCGCCGGAAGATCTCGAGCCCGAGCTACGCGGAGACTGGCAGCTACATGACGTCGAATCAGGGTCCACCGTGCCCGTTACTCTGTCTCCCCGGCTCATTCGCCGCTATCAGGCCGATCTGAAGCACCATATCGAGAGCATACGTGCTTTCTCACTTCATCACGGCATCCGGTTCACACAGGTACGGACGGACGCGCCCCTGTCTTCAACCGTGCTCCCCGCGCTTCGAGATGCCGGCCTTTTAGCATGAGCTTTCTGGACCCGGCCGGCCTTTTGGCTGCCTTGCTCGCCCTCCCGCTTATCGGTCTCTACGTGCTGAAGCTAAGGCGACCGCCTCATCTCGTCTCGAGTACCTTTCTCTGGCATCGCGCCACACTCGACCTGCAGGCAAACGTCCCCTGGCAACGTCTTCGGTCAAATATCCTCCTGATACTCGAGCTAGTGGCGTTGGGCGCTCTTGTGCTTGCCTTCGCAAGACCGGCATTCTCCCAGACCGTGGCGTCCCGGGGAGACGTTGTCGTGGTGATCGACGAATCGTGGAGCATGCAAGCCCGGGACGGGAACACGACGCGTTTTCACGAAGCCCAGCAGGCTGCGATCCGTCTCGCAAATCAACTCGGTTCCGGATACAAAATAAGCGTCGTCGGCGCTGCGGCTGAGCCTCGGTCTGTCCTCGTGGCAAGCTCGGACGCGGGAGCGGTGATCTCGGCCATCGACGGCATGAGAAGCGAGCTAGTCAGCGCCAATTGGCCGGCTACGCTGAGTCTGGCCGGTTCCCTGAGCAACTCGCAGCGAGACGCGAGAGTGGTGGTACTCACGGATCGACAAAGCGGGTTGAGCAGCCTGCCGGTGCCGATGCGTGCTCCGGTAGAGATCGTTCGTTTTGGCGGCAGCATCAGCGATCTGGCGATCACGAGCTTTGCCGCAGTTCGCAGGGGCCAGTCTGCCTCAGCCCGCTTGAGCCTCCACAACTTCGGTGGCCGTCGTGCAGCGACGATCGTGCGGCTGAGCAGTCACGGGCGCACGGTTCGGACAGTCCGCGTCTCGCTGCCGGCCGGCCGCACCCGTGTCATCTCGTGGCAATCGCTAAGCGCACACTTTCAGTCTTTCAGGGCGCGACTGTCGATTCGCGATGACGTATCGCTCGACAAAAGTGCCTGGGCATCCCTCGTGAGCCCGCTTCGAGGTCACGTATTGCTGGTCTCAAACGGCGATTACTTTCTCCAAACCGCGCTCGCGGCGGACACCAACATCAAGCTCATTACGGAGTCGCCAACTCGGTACACAGCCCAGCAAGGCCGTGATTTCGACCTGGTGGTGTTTGCGGGTGTTCTCCCACAAAGGCTGCCGGCCACGCCAGTCCTCCTGGCGGATGTGCCCGCCGGCCAGGCCGGATCTCTCTTGTTCGAGCAAGATGTGACCGGTGGCGCGATGCAGGCGATGCCGTCCGCACCGGCCTCCCTTCTCCGCTATGCTGGTCTCTCAGGAGTTGCAGTGGTCAAGCTGAGGCGGACGCGGCTTCCACTGTGGCTCCGGCCGGTAGTTCGAGTTCGTCGCCTTGCTGCCGTCGCCGCCGGAGCGGACCAGGGCCTCCGTCGCGCGGTTTTTGCGTTCAATCTGCAGGATTCCGATTGGCCGTTGAAGCTGAGCTTCCCGGTGTTCATGCAAAACCTCCTCGGATACCTCAATCCAGCGCATCTCGTGTCGATCCCGACGCTAAGCATCGGCCAGCCTATCCTCATTCCGCTGGCGAACCACCGCGGTGTGGATATCACCGAGCCCAGCGGACGCGTAATCCATCTGAGATCCGGTTTTATATCGCCACAGGTCACCTCCGAGCTCGGTCTGTACCACCTTCGAGAGCCGGGCGCACGCGCGAGGAATGGAACGTTTGCCGTGAACTTCTTTCCCCTCCGGCCAAACAGATCTCCCGGGCCTGCGGTTCTTCGTTTTGGGCGTCAAGCCTCGACACGGACAACGCCGCTCGCTTCACCCTTCGATCTGACATGGCCGTTTGCTGTACTTGCGCTCGCCGCGCTGGGCACCGAGTGGTGGGTTTCACTGCGCGGCTGAGATGATCACCTTCTCACATCCGCTCGCTTTGCTACTCGCCATCCCTTTCGGCGCCGGAAGCATCTTCCTCTGGTGGGACGGTTATACGAACCTTGGGTCGATTCGCCGATACGCCGCCCTTGGAGCTCGCTCAGCGCTTCTAGCGGCGGTGATACTGGGTTTGGCGGGCGCTTCGATCGCTTCGGACCAATCTCACCAGTCCACCGTGTTTGTGGCCGATCTATCGGCCAGCGATCAGGCGGACCAGCCGCCGATGCACTCCCTGATCTCGGAAGCAGAGGCGCTTCGACCGCGCGGTGACGAGTCGGGAGTGGTAGCGACAAGCTCGCAGGCGGTGGTGGAGCAGGCCCCGAGCGCCAGAAGCCGTTTCCAAGGGTTTCCGTACACCTTCCCAAGGGGCTACACCAACCTCGCCACCGGGCTCGACCTTGCGGCGGCCATCCTCCCGACGAACCTGCGACGACGCATCGTATTGATGAGCGACGGCCAGCAGAACGTCGGAAACGCCGTGTCAGCAGCAGGAGAGTTGAGACGAGAAGGTATCCGAGTGGATGTTGTGCCGGTGCAGCCGCCCGCTCGTCCCGAGGTGATGGTAAGCGCGCTGCGGGTCCCGTCGCAGCTTCGCGCGAATGAGACATTCAAGACGGTGGTCGTACTGAGATCTACCACCCACACCTCCACTGATTTCACGCTCGAGGTGGATCACGCTCGTGTGCTGACTAGGAACGTTCGGATAAAGCCGGGCGTGACGGTGCTCCGCTTCGCCCAGCGCCCCCTCAAGCCGGGCTTTCACACTTATACCGCTCGGATTGACCCGATCAACGATACCGACGCGCAGAACAATCAATCCAACGCGTTTGTCAGCGTCGGGGGAGCGCCGCGTGTGCTCGTTGTGGCCGCGAACCCTGCCGACGCCGTCAATGTACTCCAGAGCCTTCGGAGCACGCACATACGCACGCACTTTTCGCCCGCTAGCGAAGCACCAGATCACCTCGCCGACCTCGAGAACTACTCGGCTGT
>JBOGSL010000104.1:0-9562 GCA_050695395.1 Chloroflexota bacterium
GGAGTGAACGATGCTCTCCCTGTGAAGAACGACGTCGATCTTGTCGATTGGTACATCGAAGAGCCATCGCGCCTCGATGACCTCGAGGCCCTTGTTCATAAGTGTCGCCGAGTCGATGGTGACCTTCGGCCCCATCGTCCAATTCGGGTGCCGCAACGCCTGCTCAGGCGTCACCCGGCTCATTTCTTCGGGCGGCATATCCCTGAGGGCGCCTCCCGAGGCCGTAATGATGAGCCGCTCGATCGAACGCTTCTGTTCCCCTTGAACACATTGCCAGATGGCGGAGTGCTCACTATCGATCGGAACCAGCGCTCCTCGCCCGCCGTCCAGGAGGCGGCGAATGATTGGCCCCGCCATCACCAGCACTTCCTTGTTGGCCAGTGCTACCAGTTTGCCCGCGGCGAGAGCGGCTAGAGTCGGGCGCAGGCCCGCGTGTCCCACCGTCGCTACCACCACCAGGTCCACATCCTCTCGCTCGACGAGCTCGACCATTCCCTCCTCGCCTTGCAGCATACCTTTCGGATTTATGTCCAGCTCTGGCGAATCGCCCCCAGTTACTACAACGTCCGGCTCGAACTCGACCGCCTGGCGGCGCAGCAAGTTCACGTTTCGCCGGCCGGCAAGACCGATGACTCGCAGCTCCTCCGGGAAGTCGCGAATGACGTCCAGGGTTTGTCGTCCAATCGATCCGGTGCTCCCGAGGATCGCTACGCTACGAGGCATAGCCCAGGGCCATGGCGGCGTAGTAGGCGAGGACACCGCTGAGCAGGAGCCCATCGACACGATCCAGCATCCCGCCATGCCCCGGTAGAATGCTTCCGGCATCCTTGACGCCCGCTTGCCGCTTGATCATCGATTCCAGGAGATCCCCTGCCTGGGTTGCAATGCCGCCGAACAATCCAAGTGACGCTCCCTGCCACCAGGCCAGACCGATCGTCGGATGTGCCAGCAGCCCGGCGATCGCGGCCAGCACCAGGCCTCCGCCCAGGCCCTCTACCGTCTTGCTTGCACTGACGTGCCGCATGAAGCCATGCTTCCCTACCGTCGACCCCACCAGGTATGCCCCCGAATCGTAGGCCCACGTTATGACAAGAATGACCAGGACCCACCAGGCGCCATCACGCGCCTCTCGCAGCGCGATCAGGTGTCCCAGCGTGACTCCTACGTACAAAACCGGGATCACCGACAAGTACCATGTGCCGGGCTGGGGGCGACGTAGCTCCGTCAACGAGCTGAAAACTAAAATTGCGATCAGAATGCCGGTCCACCACGCTTGGGGCGAGCCCGGAAGCTCGGGGCTAATGCCGGCGGCAATTGCTCCCGCCACGCCCGCTATTGACGCTGCTCGCGATGGAACTGGCGGTCGGTGCGTCCGGCGGAGAAGACCGGCGACCTCGGAGGACGCTACGGCCGCAACGAGCCCGACCGCCGCGGCAAAATACCAACCGCCCAGGTGATCCAGCGCCAGAACGAAGGGAATTCCAAACAGGGCCGTGAGAGCGCGAGGAATAAGGTTGGAGCGAGACGGCACCCTACAACTTGCCGAATTTGCGTTTGCGGCAGGCGTACGCCTCCACCGCTGCCCGAAGCTCGTCTCGGCCGAAGTCGGGCCAGAAGCACTCGGTGGCGTAGTACTCGCTGTAGGCGGCCTGCCAGATCAAGAAGTTGGAGAGCCTCATCTCGCCGGCGGTGCGTACTACAAGATCTGGATCGGGACTGTCGGCGGTGTACAGATAGCGCTCCACCAGGTGTTCGTCTATCTCTTCCGCCGGAACCTCGTCGGCTACGATGCGCTTCAGGGCATCGACGATTTCCGCCCTACCTCCGTAATTGAACGCTATATTCAGCGTCAGCCCGGTATTGTGCTGCGTCAGCTGGGTCGCTCGTTCGGTCGCCCGGCGAAGGTGGGGAGCTACCCCGATCATGCTCCCCACATGTTGCAGCTTCACGCCGTTTCGATGCAGATTCCGCGTCTCTCGATCCATGGCCTCGGCGAAGATGCTCATCAAGCCGCTGACCTCATCGGCGGGTCGCCCCCAGTTCTCTGTCGAAAACGCATACACGGTAAGCGTCTTCACGCCGATTTCCTGGCATGCCCGGGCGACGCGGTGAATATTGCGCACACCGGCACGGTGACCAGCCAGCCTCGGGAGGTGGCGCCGCTGCGCCCATCTGCCGTTTCCATCCATAATCACCGCTACGTGCGCGGGGATGAGGCCTGTGGCGGCGGCGGGCAGATCTCTGGTCTCGGTAACCATCTAGACTTCCAGGACCTCGCGCTCCTTCGCCTCGCCGATCTTGTCCGCCTCCTGGATAGTCTGGTCGGTTACTTTTTGCAGGTCGTCCTGCGCCCGCTTCTCTTCGTCCTGAGAGATTTCCTTCTCCTTGAGCTGCTTCTTGAGCCGATCCAGCTCCTCCCGGCGCACATTACGAACGGCAACCTTGGCCTCTTCGACTCGACGGTGCACCAGCTTGACCAAGTCCCTGCGTCGCTCTTCCGTCAGCGCAGGAATGGCTATGCGGATAAGGGTTCCTTCGTTGGTCGGGTTGAAGCCTAGGTCAGAACCCCGGATGGCCTTCTCAATAGCTCCTATCGCCGTTCTGTCGTACGGCTGCACGAGAAGTTGACGTGCGTCTGGTGACGAGATCGTGGCGAGTTGCTGCAGCGGGGTGGGAGAGCCGTAGTAGTCGACTTGAAGGTGTTCGATGATCGCCGGGTTGGCGCGGCCTGTTCGGATCGTGTCCAGTTCACGGCGTAGGGCGTCAAGGCTCTTTTCCATGTGCTGCTCGGTGGCCCGCAGGGTACTTTGTTCCACGCCAACCTCCGGTTACGCGAGGCTTACTTCCACGTTGGACGCGATAAGGGTGCCGATCTGGTCGCCACGTACTGCCCGCTCGATATTTCCAGTTCCGGCCGCGAGATCGAACACTACGATCGGAATGTTGTTCTCCATCAGCAGCGTGATGGCGGTGGAGTCCATCACCTGAACCTGCCGCTGTAGTGCCTCCATGTAGCTCAATGTTCGGAACTGACGAGCTTGTGGCTGCTTGAACGGATCGTGCTCGAACACGCCCGGCACCTTAGTGGCTTTGAGCACCACGTCGGCATGAAGCTCAACCGCTCGCAGCGCGGCGGCCGTATCCGTCGTGAAGTAGGGGTTGCCCGTTCCCGCCACGAGAAGCGCGACACGGCCCTTTTCGAGGTGCCTCTCGGCGCGGCGCCGAATGAAGGGCTCCGCAATCTTGTCCATTTCGATGCCCGTCATCACTCGCGTGGGCGTGCCCAGCTTCTCGACAGCGTCCTGGAGGGCCAGTCCGTTCATAACCGTCGCGAGCATACCCATGTAATCGGCTGTGGCCCGATCCATGCCCTCGCTCGCCGCCTTCGCGCCCCGAAGGATGTTACCCCCGCCGACTACTATGGCAACCTCGACTCCCCGCCCGTGCACGGAAACGATCTCGCCCGCGATAGACTTCACCACGTCCGCGTCCACGCCGTATTCCTGGCTCCCCAGGAGCGCTTCTCCGCTGAGTTTGAGCAGAACTCGACGGTACCGCGGCGGGACCTGGAGGGACATCTACTACGTCCCGACCTGGAAGCGGCAGAAGCGCCGTACGACGATATTTTCTCTCGTCTTGGCCGCCAGGTCCTGAACCAGTTGCCCAATGGTCTTGGAATCGTCCCGCACGTACGGCTGGTCCATCAGTACAACTTGCGCAGAGTACTTCTTGAACTTGCCGTCGGCGATCCGCCCGGCGATTTGCTCGGGCTTTCCTTCGGCGACCGCCTCCTTGCGGAATTCCTCCTTCATCTCGTTGACCTCGTTCTCCGGGATGTCGGAAATCGTGAGGTACCGGGGCGAGGTCGCGGCGATCTGAAGTGCGATCTCGTGCGCCAGTTCCTTGAACTCGTCCATCCGCGACACAAAGTCGGTTTCCGAATTCAGCTCGACCAGTGACCCGATCTGTCCGCCGGCATGGATGTATGCCTCGATCAGGCCGTTCTCCGCAGCTCGACCGGATCGCTTGGCGGCGCCGGCTGCTCCCTTCGTTTCAAGGTGCTTCTTGGCCTTGTCGTAGCTGCCCCCGGCCTCTTGGAGCGCCCGCTTGGCCTCCATCACTCCAGCTCCGGTCTCATCGCGGAGCTTCTTGATATCGTCTAGTTCTGTGCTTGTGGTCCCCACAGCTACTCCTACATGCAGATACGTTGTTCAGGCAGTATTTGTTTCAGATACGACCTCAGGTTCGACCGACTCCTCCGGCTCTTCCGTCAGGACCTCGGCGCCCTCCGCGACCTCCGGTATAGCGGGTTTCCCCTGCTCCAACATCACAACTTCCACAGCCTCGTCCGGCTGTTGCTCGTCGGACTCCGGAGTGGATAAAGTCTCGGGTTCGGGTGATTCCGTCTCCGCTTCGGCTACAACCAGCTCTGTCTCCTCTGCCACGGCGCCGGCTTCGTCCTCGTCCGCCGTCCCCGGCTCTTCCAGCGAGGCCTGGTAGTCCTCGGGCTCGAACGTATAGGTCTCGAACTCCTCCGGCTCGAATCCCTCCTCGGCTTCCTCCTTGGCCCGAGTGCTCGCGTACTCATTTGCTCCGTCGGCGGCGGCATCTGCCATCCTGCCCGAGAGAAGCCGCACTGCCCGAATGGCGTCGTCGTTGGCCGGGATGGGAAAGGTCACTTCCTCGGGATTGGCATTCGTGTCCACAAGCGCCACTATTGGTATCCCCAACCGATTTGCCTCGTGAACCGCGATGTGCTCCTTTTTGGTGTCCACGATGAAGAGGACTTCCGGCATCCGGCGCATCCCCCTGATCCCGCCGAGCAGTCGCGTGAGCTTGGCGATCTCATGGTTTACGTGCAGGGCTTCCTTCTTCGGAAGACGGTCAAGCTGGCCCGTGTCGCGCATCTCCTCGAGTTGATCCAGGTAGCGCAATCGCTCCTGGATCGTCTTGAAGTTGGTGAGCAGGCCTCCCAGCCATCGTTGGTTGACGTAGAACTGTTCCGCGCGCCCGGCCTCTTCGGCTATGGCTTCCTGGGCTTGCTTTTTGGTCCCCACAAAGAGTACTTTGCCACCTTGCCGCGTGGCGTCCTGGATGAAAGCAAATGCTCTCTCCAGAGCTCCTACCGTCTTCTGAAGGTCGATGATGTGGATGCCGTTTCGCTCGGTGTAGATGAACGGCTTCATCTTGGGGTTCCATCGACGCGTCTGGTGCCCGAAGTGCACTCCGGCCTCGAGGAGCTGCTTCATGCTGACTACTGCCATGTCTTCTCCCTGTTTTTTCCTCCGCATCCTTCGTCTCGCGCGCCAACCGGCCTGAACCGGCAACAACTCGCAATCGAGATGCGTGCGTGATTGCGGCGCAGAAAAGACCAGCGTCGCCGCTGGTCTGCGCCGTAATCAGTGTACCAGAAGCGCGGCAGCGCCGCGTATCACAATTATGTCGACTTGGGCAGGGCCTGCTCGCTGCCGGTCTCCTCGTTGAGCCCAGCGGTCAACCGATCCGGCGTCAACCAAGCTGTGTCCGACTTGTTTCCCGCTTCGTCCGCCCATGGCTGCGCCAGACGGACCAGATATTTTCCGTCACGCTCGGCTTCGATCACACCCGGGATCTGGGCGGCGTTGAAGTCCGCCAGTACTGCGTCGCCAATCCTAAAAGCATACTGGGCGTCCTGGCTTGTCATTATGATCTCCTTCGCCTACGGGTTTTTCGGGCTGCGGGTAAGCACTTCCGCACTTCCGTGGGTTACAACCGTCCGCCAATGCGGACGGGCGCAAGTCACGTGCCACGATCAGAGAATATAACGCGTGGCTCGATCGTCGAGCGGTACTGAGGCCATCCGCTCATCCACGTATGCGCTGTCGATGCGAATTTCCTGGCCGGCCAACTCATTTGCATTGAAGCTAACATCGGCAAGAACCTTGTCCATCACCCCAAAGAGCCGCCTCGCACCGAGATTGTCGGCCCGCTCGTTCAGCGCGACGGCACACCCGGCAATTGCTTGAATTCCGTCTTCACTGAATTCCAGGGTCACGTCTTCTGTGGCCAGGAGCTCTTTCCACTGTTGGACCATCGCGTTACGAGGCTCCGTGAGAATGCGCACCATGGCCGCTTGATCCAGGTCTTGCACCTCGACACGGATGGGGAACCTACCCTGCAGCTCGGGCAACAAATCGGAGGGCCGGGCGCGATTGAACGCGCCGGCGGCGATAAACAGCACGTGATCCGTATGAACAGGTCCATACTTGGTGGCTACTACTCCACCTTCAACGATCGGCAAAAGATCGCGTTGCACGCCTTCGCCAGAAACGTCAGGTCCGTAGTCACCCGCTCGTCCCACGAGCTTGTCCAGTTCGTCAAGGAAGACCACGCCGCTCTCCTCCACCCGGCGCAGTCCAGTTTCGACCACTTCTTCCAGATCGATGAGCTTCGAGGCTTCCTGGTCCCGTAGGATGCGGCGAGCTTCTCGCACCGGCAGACGTCGCGTTCGTTTGCGCTGCACGTCGTGCATGAATTCCTGGAATTGGTCGCGCATCTCATCCGCGCCCATGCTGCCCCCGAATTCGAGTACCGTGCCGTACGACTCATCGCTATCCAGCTCGATCTCGATCACATGGTCATCCAGCTCTCGCCGAGTGAGTTTGCGCTTCATGGTGCGACGCCGGCGGTTGGTGGCCGCACGTGCCTTGGCGACCGACGCTTCCTCCTCCTGAAGCGGCTCGACAAGGTAGTTGAGTAGACGTTCGGTGGCAGCCTCCTCGGCCGCCTCGCTCACGACTCCCATCCGCTCTTTATGTACCATCGAAACGCCGATGTCGGCCAGCTCACGGACTATAGACTCCACGTCGCGACCCACGTAGCCCACTTCGGTAAATTTGGTCGCCTCGGCCTTTACGAACGGCGCTTCCGCCAGTCCAGCCAGCCGCCGAGCCAGCTCAGTCTTTCCGCAACCCGTGGGTCCGATCAGGATGATATTGCGAGGCCCGATTTCCTGACGCACTTCTGGCGGAAGCTTGAGGCGCCGCTGCCGCTCTCGAAAGGCCGTGGCCAGGGAACGCTTGGCGTCCGCCTGACCAACGACGTACTGATCGAGTTCCTGGAGAATCTGCTGCGGGGTGAGATCAAGCATGGCGAACCCTTTCATGGACGGATTCCGCAAAGTCGATGGTCTGAAGTGTGATCTCGTCGTTGGTGTAGATGCAGATGGACGCGGCGATCGCCAGCGCCTCACGGGCGATGCTGCTGGCGTCCAGGTCGGTGTGGTCGGCCATGGCGCGAGCCGCAGCCAGAGCATACGACCCACCTGAGCCAATGGCAATGATGCCGTGATCCGGCTCTATGATTTCGCCGTCGCCTGAAAGTAGGAGCATGGCTTCCGCGTCAGCCAGGATCAACTGTGCTTCGAGTCGGCGCAGATATCGATCTGTTCGCCAGTCGCGAGCGAGCTCGATGGCAGCCTTTCGAAGATTGCCGCCGTTCCGGTCGAACTGCGCTTCGAAGCGATCGAGAAGCGTCAAGGCATCCGCTGCCGCGCCGGCAAAACCCGCCAGCACTTTGTCACCGTGGATCGGACGCACTTTGACCGCGGTGTGCTTCACCACCGTGTCACCCATCGTCACCTGTCCGTCGGCGGCCATGGCTACCTGGTCGCCCACTCTCACCGCCAGAACGGTAGTCACCGCTACGCGCCCTTGTGAGCCCGAGCGTACGCCTCCCGGATCGACGCGTCCGACACGTGGGTGTAGACCTGAGTGGTACTAACGTTGGCGTGGCCGAGGAGCTCCTGCACAGCACGCAAGTCGGCTCCGCCTTCGAGCATGTGCGTGGCGAAGCTGTGGCGAAGCGCGTGCGGTGTCACGTGGCGCGTTATCCCTGCCGCGTGCAGGTGCCGCTGTAAGACGAGGTGAAATCCACGGACACTGAGAGCGGTCCCCAAATGGCTGAGAAACAGGGCGTCGCAGGGATGGCGAAGCAGTTCACCACGCCCCTGATGGCTGTAATTTTCCAACGCATCCATCGCCAGATCGCCGAGCAAGACCACTCGTTGCTTGTTTCCCTTGCCCGTGATGCGCATGGAGCACTTGCTCCAATCGACACTATCGAACATGACGGAAAGCAGTTCGCTCGCGCGCAGTCCGGCGGCGTACATCACCTCGAAGAGACAGTGATCGCGTTGACCGTAAGCCGTGCTTCGGTCCGGGGCGGCGATCAAGCGCTCGATCTCGTCAACGCTCAGCACATTCGGCAAGGCGCGGGGCTGACGAGCCTGAGCAGCTCGTAGTAACGGATCAAGCGGGATCCGCCCTTCCCTGCCGAGGAACCTGAAGAGCGATCGAAGCACCGATACTTTTCGGGCTACGCTCGCCGGCGCGTAACCGTCTTCATGCAGCCATGCCATCCATTGTCGGAGGTGCAGGCGATCGACGGACTGCCAGGCGGGACAGTCGTGCTGGTTGAACCAGTAAGCGGCGTGCTCGAGGTCGAGGCGGTAATTCGTCAGGGTATGGGAAGACGCGCCGCGGCGGGCGGCAAGGTCCGACAGAAAGTCATCGATATCGCGTTTCATCGGATCGACGGCCTATGCAACCGGCTGGGGCTCGCGTATTTCCTGTATTTCGCTAATCTCTTGCTGGCACACGGTGCAGCGCTGGATCTGCTTACCCTTCCCCGTCTGCACAACCAGACCGCCGCAGTGAGGGCAAGCTTGCGAGACGGGCCGGTCCCAGACCGCGAAGTCGCAGGCCGGGTAGGTGCCACACCCGTAGAAGACGCGCCCGCGCTTACTGCGACGCTCGACGAGATCGTTGCCGCACCGCGGACAAGCCACGCCGATCTTCTTTTGAATGGGCCGGGAGTACTTGCAGGTGGGATAGGTGGAGCAGGAGATGAACTCGCCGAACCGGCCATGCTTGATGACCAGGGGCTGTCCGCACTCGGGACACGGCTCGCCAATCTCGAGCACGGGTCGCTCCACCCGCTCCATCTCATTCTCGGCCTCCTTGAGTACCTGTTTGAAGTCGTCGTAGAAACCCTGGAGAAGCTCGGTCCACTCGCGTCCGCCTTCTTCCACCTGATCAAGCTCGGTTTCCACCTGGGCTGTGAAGCGGACGTCAACAATCTCGGGGAAGTGCTTCTTCATCAGGCGATTGACCGTTTCTCCTAGCTCGAGAGGAACGAACCGCCGGCTCTCCAGCTTCACATAGCGTCGTTGCTGAATGGTGCTGATGATCGGCACATAGGTGCTCGGCCGGCCGACGCCTAGCTCTTCCAGTTCCTTGACCAAACTCGCCTCCGTGTAGCGGGGCGGCGGCTCGGTAAAGTGCTGGCCGGGCTGAAGCTTGTGCAGCCGGAGGTCTTCGCCCTCCTCAAGAGCCGGCAGCGTGTTGTCCTTCTCCTCGCGCGGCACCACCGCATAGAAGCCCGGGAAGCCGAGAGAGGAGCCCGTCGCGGCGAAAAGATAGCCACCCGCCTCTATCGAGACGCGGGTCGAATCGAACACCGCCGGGGACATGAAGCTCGCCACGAACCGCCGCCAGATCAGTCCGTAGAGCTTGTACTGATC
>JBOGSL010000105.1:0-3468 GCA_050695395.1 Chloroflexota bacterium
AGCCTGCACCGCGTAAGCCAGACCGCGCTTCTCTCTGACTTCCTGGAAGAGACGCGAGGTGGTGCCGCCGCCGAGCGCCTGGGCGAGCAGAGCGGCCGCATAGTAATGCGGATCGTTGACGGAGACACCCGGAAAGGCAAAGCCGATGTTCTCCTGCGCCATCTCACGTTCGATCACCGAGATACCGGGTTTCGGCTGCGGCTCTCGCACCACCTCGCGTCCACGGCCCTCCACCCAGCCCGAGGTAAGTCGTTCAAACTGGTCGACAACCGACGGCCAGTCGAAGTTGCCGGCGATCGAGATCACGATGTTATTGGCCGTATAGTAGGAACTCCAGTAGTCGGCGATGTTCTGGCGGGTAATGGCCTGCAACGTTTTCTCGGAGCCAAGCACGTCGTGGCTGAGGGGGCTTCCTGCAAAGAATTTCTGCCGCGCCTCCTCCATCACCATCTGGCCGGGCTGGTCTTCTCGCTGCCGGCGCTCCTGCAGAATGAGCGTCCGCACCATATCCACCGCGTCAACCGGGAACGACGGATTGCGCACCACATCGGTCAGCAGATCAAGAGCCGGCGGAAGCCGGTTGTTCACCATGACGGCGCTGAGCAGCGTCATCTCGAGGCCGGCGGAAGAGTTGTAGCTCACGCCGAGCGCATCGAACCGATCCGAGATGTCTCGGGAGTCGAGAGTCTCGGTGCCGCGGAAGAGCATCTGGTCCACGAAGTGCGAGATGCCGTAGACGCTTTCGTCCTCATCTCTCGCTCCGGCGCCGATCAGCACGCCCACCGCGGCGGACTCCACGCCCTCCATCCGCTGACCAATGAGCCGCACACCGCTGCCGAGCAACTGGTTGTCGAAGGCCTCCGTGGCTTCCATCGGTTCCTTTCGTCGTGTTTCCAACTCAGTATCCCTTTTCTCGTTCGACTACGTTCAGAAGTGGTGAGCCGCTGAGGTAGCGGCGCAGATTGACCGCAAAAAAAGCAGCCTCGCGATCCCTCGTGCGGTAGCTGTCGCCCCCCACGTGCGGCGTGATGATCACCTGGGGCATGCCCCAGAGCTCGCTGTCCGGAGGCAGCGGTTCCTCAGCGAAGACGTCCAATCCGGCGCCGCGAAGCTTCCCCTCCCGCAAAGCTCGAGTCAGGGCCGGTTCGTCCACCACGCCGCCACGCCCGATGTTGAGGAAGAGCGAGCCGTGTTTCATGTTCGCGAATGCCTCACCATCAAAGAGACGGCGCGTCTTCAAGGTGAGCGGCAACACCGATGCCACGACGTCGCTCTCGCCCAGCATTTCCGCTAGCTGGTCCGGCGGGTACACGATGGACAACCCAGTTTCGACCGGCTCCAGAAACGGGGCATCTGCGTAGGCAGAGACGGCCAGATCGATCGCCTCGACCCGGTTGATCGATCCGCGAACGCCGAGAACCCGCATCCCGAAGGCGGCCGCCGCGTGGGCGATGCCGGCCCCGATGCGTCCCCATCCCACGATGCCCATGGTTGTGCCTCGAAGTTCCCGGAACTCGTCGGTCGGCACCCGTTCCCATTCGGCGCGGTCCTGCTCCCTTACGAATGTCGGTATGTGCCGGATTAACGCAAGCAGCATGGCAAAGATGTGCTCGGTCATGGGCACGATGTGGACGCCGCTGGATGTCGTGATGGTGATGTCGGAGGACCATACGGGCAGATGGTGCAAGTGGTTTGTGCCCGCACTGGGAAGCTGTATCCACCTGAGACGAGACGTGGCCGCCGGAACTTCCTCGGGCACGAGCCAGCCAAACAGAATATCGGCACACTTCACATCCGTTTTGAGGGATGCGTCTGATTCCACCTGAATGAAATCTACTCGACCGTCAAACTCGCTTCTTGGGAAGCTTGCCGGTAATTGACCCTGAACTACCGCCGTCAGCGGTTGCGTCATGCTGGTTGAACGCCCAGCCCGGGCTGTTGGGGGAGGATCAAGCGGCCATTCTGGACCTGGACGCCTCGATACGGGTCGTCGTCGATCAGTAGATTGCCGTCCAGGTCGGCCCAATCGAGCAGCGGCGAGAGCTGCGCCGCTGCAGTAATCGCAAGGGAACTCTCGATCATGCAGCCCATCATCACGCCGAGATGGTGGGCGCGGGCCAGGTGAATCATTTGCAGCGCCGGGTAAATGCCGCCGCACTTCATGAGCTTGATGTTGATGCCATCGACATACGGGGCCACGCGCGGCACGTCGTCGGGCACGACACAGCTCTCGTCGGCGATGACCGGCACATCGACGTTGTCGCGCACCAGGCCAAGGCCGGCGATATTGCCGGCTGCGACCGGCTGCTCGACCAGCTCGAAGTCGAAATCCGCAAGCTCGCAGATACGACGGATTGCCTGCTTCGGCGTCCAGGCGGCGTTCGCATCGACGCGCAGCCGCGCATCGGGCCGCGCGCCCCGCACCGCCTCCAGGTTGGCACGATCGTTGGTCGTGCCCACTTTCACCTTGAGAATCGGGTACTGGGAGGCTTCCGTCGCTTTACGCGCCATGACCTCCGGCGTGTCGATGCCGATAGTGAATGAAGTGAGCGGCGTTCGATCCGGATCGATGCCGAGCAGCTCGAAGACCGGCACCCCGAGCCGTTTTCCGAGAGCGTCGTAAGCCGCCATGTCGACGGCCGCGCGAGCCGAGGGATTGAGATGAATCTGCTGCTCGAGGGCATCGTGCAGCGCCGTGATGGGTAGGGGCCGAGAATCCGCGAGCGCGTGGCACCACAAGGCCAGCGTGGCGAGAACCGTGCCCTGATCTTCGCCGTACTCGTTACTCGGCGCCGCCTCACCCATGCCCGCGCCAGGGTCGCCATCCAGCTCAACCAGAACATTCTGAGCCAGCGTCTGCGTGCCGCGAGAGATGGTGAAGGGGTGATGGAGCGCGAGGTCCAGCGGCCGGAACGACAGATCCATCAGATCTCCTTGGATAGCTGCCGATTCTAGCAACCGGGTGGCGAACGAAAGGCCGACTGACCAGCGCCGGCGCGATCTCCGGTACCGATCCTACGCTTCGGGGGGCTGGTCCGCCTGCGACGCTGACTCTCCGAAATACCAGGTCCCCGACGCCTCATCCTTCCATATGCCAAAACGGTGCTTGGCTGCCTCGGTCAACCCGGCCCTGCGAGCCAGATCGCTGTTCAACAGCCTTCCGGCAACGACGAACGGCGGCCACAGTATGGCTAGCGGGGCGACCACCAGCATGCAACCCGTGAGTCGAAGAAACCGAAAGGAGACGGCGCCTTCCCTGGTTGTTTGGTTTCGTCCTCGCCCACGACCGCTGGCCCGGGCAGTCCTCAGGAATCGCCGGCTGGGCGCTGTCCGGTGCGGGCGGCGGCCGCGCGCCCCTACAATCGCTCCATTACACGCGAAATGCCGGCGATAGCTGGGCGACGGAGCTGAGTCTTCGTGGCTTCTCTGGTTTCCAGTTCGTCACCTTCGGGGAGGGCTTTGCGCTGG
>JBOGSL010000106.1:0-4958 GCA_050695395.1 Chloroflexota bacterium
ACGGGGATGCGGCCGCGGCTCCCCGGTACACCGAGGCGCGCATGGCTGCGGTTGCCGACGAGCTTCTGGCGGATATCGACAAGGAAACAATCGATTGGGATCCCAACTATGACGACAGCGAGCTCCAGCCGCGCGTTCTACCAGCGCGGGTCCCGAATCTTCTCATCAACGGTGCCAACGGGATTGCCGTGGGAATGGCGACCAGCATTCCTCCTCACAATCTCCGCGAGGTGACCGACGCAGCGATTCACCTCATCGACCACCCCAAAGCCACCAATGCCGATCTTGCCGACCTTGTAAAAGGCCCCGATTTTCCCACTGGCGGGTTGATCCTCGGGCGAGAGGGCATCGATACGGCCTATGGAACGGGTCACGGAAGGATCGTGGTGCGGGGACTGCATCACCTCGAGGAAGCTCGTGGCGGCCGCTGGGCCATCGTCTTCACCGAAATTCCGTACCAGGTCAACAAGGCCACGCTGATAGAGCGGATCGCCGATCTTCACCGGGACAAGAAGATTGTCGGCATCGACGCGTTGCGAGATGAGTCGGACCGAGAGGGAATGCGAATCGTTATCGAACTGAAGCGCGAGGCGCAGCCCAGGTCGGTGCTCAATCAACTCTTCAAACACACGGCGCTTCAGGTCAACTACTCCTTCAATATGCTGGCTCTGGTGGACCAGCAGCCTCGCGTTCTGAGTCTCGAGATGATGCTGCGTCACTTCCTGGCGTTTCGCCGCGAGGTGGTACGACGCCGGTCCGAATTCGAGCTCCGAAAGGCGCGCGAGCGAGCACACGTGCTCGAAGGTCTTAAAATCGCGCTCGATAACCTGGACAAGGTGATCAGCACCGTCCGTTCGTCGCGGACGCAGGAGACCGCCCAGAAGAATCTCATCGCCAATTTCAAGCTGACGATGATCCAGGCCAAAGCGATCCTGGCGATCCAGCTGGCGCGATTGGCTGCGCTTGAGCGCAAAAAGATTCTTGACGAGCACGCCGCCATCCAGAAGACCATTGCCCGTCTGGAGGGCTTGCTCGCCGACACTCGAAAGATGGATGCAGTTGTCCGCGACGAACTGAAGGAAGTGCGCGACAAGCACGGCGACGACCGTCGCACTCGCATCATGAACGAAGAGGCCGGCGAGCTGACTGAGGAAGACCTCGTTCCAGACCAGGAAGTGGTCATCACGATGACCCGCAAGGGCTACATCAAACGCATCCCCAGTGATACGTATCGCCCCCAGAGGCGAGGCGGGAAGGGGATCATCGGGATGGTAACGCGAGATGCCGACGCTGTCGAGCAACTCTTTGTGACCAATACCCACGACAACATGCTGTTCCTCACCAATCTCGGCCGAGTGTTCCAGCTGAAGGTCTACGAAGTCCCGGACAGCAGTCGAACCAGCAAGGGCACACCGGTGGTGAACCTGGTGCAGCTTGACGCGGGAGAAACCGTGTCCGCGGTCCGCACCATCCCTTCCGGCACGACGAGCGGGTATTTGGTCATGGCCACGACCCACGGGACCGTGAAGCGAACCGAGCTGTCTCAATTCAAGAACGTGAGGCGCAACGGCATGCGAGCTATCACGCTAGACAAGGGCGACGAGTTGGCCTGGGTGAAGCTGGCGCAGGGCGACGAGGATCTCATCTTGGTGACACGGCAGGGCCAGGCGATTCGGTTCGATCTTGCCGGGCAGGTGCGTCCGACGGGTCGGGGCGCCGCCGGGGTTCGAGGAATCCGTCTGCGTAACAACGACGCGGTGATCCGCATGGATTTGGTGGCGAACCCGGAGGACCAGCTTCTCGTGGTTACGGAGCACGGATTCGGCAAGCGGACGCCCTTGAAACATTACCGAGTTACCAACCGTGGCGGGCTTGGTATCACGGCGGCCAAGCTGACGGCAAAGTCCGGGAAGATCGTGGCTGCTCGAGTCGTGGGTGACGAAGCGGGAGAGGCGATCATGATCTCAGCTGAAGGTTTGATGACGCGAACGGAAATCAAGAGCATACGTCAGACCGGTAGAGCGGCCCAGGGCGTAATAGTGATGCGACTTAACCAGGGCGATACTCTCTGCTCTATGGCAACTCTTGGCAAGGCTGGAGAGGCGCCGATCGAGGAATAGTGGCAAACGGCATGGCCTGTTTCTTGCCAAAGTCCCACTCCGTCGCCTTGTAAAATAGATCGGACGACAGCAGCACAGCGCGCAGTGGGCGTGCCGCTTCGTCTGCCCGAGAGGATAACTGTCTGCATGGAGATGAACACAGACACGCAGCAGGTCATGCAGGTGCGCGTGTCGCCCCGCTTGATCGCGGCGAACCACATTCTCGAGATGTCGTCGCAACAGCTGCAAGACACGATCTCCCAGGAAATCGACGAGAACCCGGCCCTGGATCTGGTGGACGTGAGTGTCTGCCCAACCTGCGGTCAGCCCGTCGAGGGAGACATCTGTCCCCGTTGTTCTCGGAAGGAAGAACCGAGCTCCACCGATCCGACGGAACAGTATCTGGAGAACCTGGCGTGGAATAGCTCGGCGGTCACGAGGGACGACGAATTTGACCCACTGACCTTGGTAGCGGCACAGGTCACATTGGAGGAAAAGCTGCTCATTGATCTGGGTGCCATGCTCGACGAAGAGGATATGCCCATCGCCGAGTACTTGGTGGGCAGCTTGGACAGCGACGGTTATCTTCGCTGCTCGATCTACGAAGTCTGTGAGCACCTCAACGTAGACCCAGAAAGAGTAGAAACGGTTCTTCAGGCACTGCAGAGCCTGGAGCCGCCCGGAATCGGCGCGCGAGATGTGCGCGAGTGCATGCTGCTCCAGCTCGCCTACCTCGCCGGAAGGGGCGTGGAACACCCCCTAGCATTCAGCCTGGTTCGCGACCATCTCGAGGATCTGGGTAAGCACAAATTTAACAAGATCGCTCATGACCTGGGCTCTGACCCGGGCACGATCGAGGAGACGTGGGAATTCATAAAGTCACAGCTCAATCCGCACCCGTCTGAGGGGGAGCAGGGAGTGCCGACCCGCTCCGGTCCGCGGCCAACACAAGGACACGTGATGCCGGATGTGGTGATCCGCGATGGTGAGGACGGCTTTGAGGTCGAGGTGATCGAGTCTCGCCGTTTCGGACTGTCGGTCAACTCGATGTACCAGCAGCTCCTGGCTCAGGTGAACAACAACAGCTCGCAGTACACCGATCAGGATCGCGAGCATATCCAACATTACGTGTCGCGTGCCAAGATGTTCATTGCCAACATCAACCAACGACGGCAGACCATGCAGAAAATCACCAGTTATCTGGTAACGTACCAGACGGACTTCTTGCGTCATGGAGTCCGCCATCTTAAGCCTCTCACCCGGGCCATGCTGGCAGAGCGCACCGGTATCCACGAGTCCACGGTGAGCCGCGCAACCGCTGCTAAATACGTCATGCTTCCCAGCGGCGAGGTTATCCCGTTCAGCAACTTCTTCAGCGCCTCGCTCAGCGTGAAGGACATCATTAAGGACATGATATCGAGCGAGGAATGTCCTCTCACCGACCAGGAAATCGCCAGCCATTTGCGCGACTACGGTTACAGCGTGGCCAGACGAACAGTTGCCAAGTACCGAGACCAACTCGATATCCTGCCCTCATCGCTCCGCTAGCAAAAAAGGCTCTGACCGACTTCGGCCAGAGCCTTTCGGCGTGTAGAGGAATCGCTAAAGGTCGCGAATTACCTTGACAACCTTGCCCTGAATAAGCACTTCGTCCGCTGGAGCGAAGATCGGCTCCATGGCCGGATTACGAGGCTGAAGCCTCACTTGGCCGTCTTCCTGGTAGAAGCGCTTGAGTGTCGCCTCGCCCGACTCGGATGGGCCGCCGGTCAGCAGCGCCACCACCGTATCCCCGTTCTGGGCAGTGTTCTGGCGCTGGCAAATTACGATATCTCCGTCCTCAATGAGATCGTCGATCATCGACGTGCCGCGGACCCGGAGGGCAAACAAGTCATCAAAGCTCAGGCCGAGCACGTTCACCTGCTGATCGCGTTCTAGTACAGCTTCGATGGGCTTGCCGGCGGCGATCACACCGACGATGGGAACCTGCCGGCTGCCGTTCGTCGACTGCTGCGGTGCGCCGGAGCCGATCACTGCGATGCCGCGGCTTTTCTTGGGATCGTGGTGAATCTTCCCCTGTTGACGCAGAATACGCAGATGATAATCGATGTGCCCGGTCGATTTGCCGCCCAGATGCTGGCCGAGCTCCCGGTTGGTGGGGGGCCGGCTGTTGCGCGCCGTCAATTCGACGATCGCGTTCAGAATGCGCGTCCGCATGTCGTCGCCAGTCTGTCTCATTTCGCTCCCTCTCTGCGGGCCTTCAGGCTGTGGTACGCCTGTCCGAAATTTAACAGATAGATGAGCGCTTGTCAAGCACGGATTTTCTACGGCCCAGAACTGCCACCACCGCTAGTCCGGAGTCCATTGCATTCCAGGTAGTGAACGTAGCTTTCCGCGTACGACCGGGGCGGGTCTCGATAGTACTGATCCGCACTTTTTGTAAAGGCGACATGGACAGTTCCTCGGCCGCCAAGGCGAGACTCGATAGCGCCGGATGTTATCTCCGCCGAAAACCGACGAATGACCTCGGCGGCGGGTTTCGGAGAGAGATCCGAATGAAAGATGCCGAACGTGCGCTCGCGTACTGCCGTATTCAATGGTGGCTTGTTCCAGAGTAACGGTGAGTAGTCAGCATACATCCATACTATGGCGCCGAGTGCAGAACCGAGCCAAAGGCGGTCCAATACAGCCTGGTAGTAGGCGGCCGCGTCGTACTCGCCGGCGATGAACTGTGGCTCCATGTGCCCGAGAAAACAGTCTTCGATGTAATGCGAACTCGTTCCAGCGGGCCCCGTCGGAAGACCAAACTCTTGCATGAGCGCCGGTCTACCGCCGAGATGAGCGGTTAGCTCGGTAATAAAG
>JBOGSL010000107.1:0-2808 GCA_050695395.1 Chloroflexota bacterium
ACCGGCTTGCACGGTTCTCCACGCTCACGCTAGAGTCCCTGCCCGCTCCAATGGTCATGGATTCCGGCTCCTCCGGGAGGATGATTGAAGGCTTCCCGCCACGATTCCGCTCTGATCCTGCAGAAGCTGTTGCGCACGGAGCTCCTTCGGCGAATCAATCCTTTCGCCCTCTCCCATAACGCCCGCGTCCGGGCACGCTGGGGACAGCCGGATGATGTCGTCCGCCACTGGACTCAAATTCCTCTCGTCGTGCAGCGGTTGAACGAGCGCATTACCGGCCGCGCGGACGTAACCTTCACGGATCTGGTCTGCCGGGAGCACTTCGCAGACGGCAAGGCACGCACAGCCGTGTCATTCGGCTGCGGCAGCGGCGACCGCGAGCTCGATTGGGCCCGAAGAGGAGTGTTCGCCTCATTGACCGGCCTGGATCTGAGCCCCGCCCGTATAGAGGCCGCCCGCAAGGCGGCGCAGGACGCGGGCCTCTCGCAGGTCGTCTCGTTTGAAGTGGCCGATGTCGCATCCGTTTCGCCCGACGCCGGCCGTTATGACGTAGTGCTCTTCGAGCACAGTCTCCATCACTTCAGCAACGTCGACCAGGTGCTGAACGGCGTACGGCGCATTCTCAAACCTGACGGACTGCTCATCGTCGACGAATTCGTCGGCCCACGCCGATTTCAATGGAGCGCGAAGCAGCTGGCCTTCGCCGATGCCATCCTGGCATGTCTGCCGCGCACACTCCGGAGAGCTTCAGGCCGCCGCGGGGTCAAGACTCGCAATCTCCGGGCTGGCGAGCTGTTGATGTGGCTCAACGACCCTTCGGAGGCCGTGGAGTCGGACCGCATAGAGACGGAGGTCGAGCGGCAGTTCCGCGTACTGCGCCGCCTCCCTTACGGTGGCACGCTATCACATCTCATTTTTCACGAAATCGCACATCACTTCGTCACTGATGACCCTGCCATCCTACAATGGGCACGGCTCGTCATGGATACGGAAGACGCGCTCCTCAAACTTGGCGTTCTGAGCAGCGACTTTGCCTGCTACGTTGCCACGCCACTACTCGATTCGGCCACTCCACCCGGGGCCGGCCGCAACAGATACCAGAACCAGACCAGCTGAAAGAGGAACGGGAGGTCCAGAAGAATATCGTAGAAAACAGACAGCGCCATCGCTTGCGCGATGAACGCGTAGCCTAGAAGCGAGACGCGCGAATTGCGGCGGGACCAGAACAGCTTGGCGACCGCTCCGAACAGAAGGCTGAATATGACGACACCCAATATCCCCATGTCAAGATATGGGCCGATGTACTCGGTGCTCACGTTGAGATTCTGGCTGACGAGATCGGCCTGTCGCAACCTATCCTTCGCGAAGATCAGGCCCCGGATAAAGCTGGGAAACAGCTGAGCCGTGGTAGTCGAGAGGGAGTACGAATCGATGGCTGGGTGCAGCTGGATGGTATTGAAGAGGTTATTAAGCGGGGTGGCCAGGTAGATGTAGACCCACAAAAAGCCGGTCGGAAGCCAGGTGGGGAAGCGCTCGGTCGGCTGCCCAACAGCCCGTATGAGATCGGCGCCTCCGCTACGGAAAGTCCCGACGACGCCGAAGAACACGATCACGCACATGATCGCGACGACGATCTTCAACATCCGGCCGGTCTTCAGGCGGTTCATGGTGAGGAACAGGAACAGGAACTGGAGCAGGATTCCAACGAAGAATCCACGCGTGATGCAGATGAGGAACCAGATCACCGCGAATGCCGGTATCGCAACATATCTTCTCTCCCTGGTTTCCAGGTACAGGTAATAGGAAGCCATCGAGCACGCGCAGAGGAGCGACAGCAGAATGCCGTGCACGGATGGAATTCCAAAGTTGCGATAATTCTTCGATGAACCCTCGACGAGCCACATGAGGGGAACACCCCTGCTTACGATCACCTCCATGACCGTAAATCCCGCCCATATCCACAGGAGAAATCTGACGCGCCTCCAGGTGACATCGATCTCCTCATCCGTAAGCCTCGCAACGTCGAATCCCGTGATTCCGGGGCCCGTCCTGGCCCCGCGCGAGACTCCGAAGAGGATCACTCCGATGTACGTATAACCGAGGAGAAACGAAGCTACGATCGCGACGTAGAGATAGACGAAATTCGAGGCGTTGAAGACGAGCAACTCGGACAGGTGGAGTCCATACATGAGGAACGCCAGCGTCCATACGCCCACGAATACGGTCACGGGGTGGGCGATAATCGAGCCGCAGGCCCGCCGATCTGATGACGCGCTCACTTCGGGTCCTCCGTTACCTGGATTCTCCGCCAGTCTTCAGCGCCCCAGAGTACATCACCAATTTCATACATTGGAGAAGCGCATAACGAAGCGTCACCGGCAGCCAGCGCATGCGCACCAGAGACTCTAGACCGGCGGACAGCTGCTCGAACGGCAACGGCAGCGGCGCGAGCCGTTTCGCCGCGCGATAGATCGGAAATGAGCGCGCTTCTTGCGGGAATTTCCACACCATGCGCACGAAGTTTGAGGCCGAGTTCCGATACTTGCCGATCACGGCCTCATCATCGATCAAGCCCAGGTGAGTGGCGGTGTTTTCTATGTGCGAGATCACGGCTCCCTCGCGTACCGCACGAATGGCCAGATCGGTGTCCTCATAGCCCCAACCTTCGTACCCCGAATCGAAAGTCAATTGATCAAGGAGGCCGCGCCTGATCAGCATGTTGTTCGTGAATACGTACCGGAGCGGATTTCTTCGCCTCGCGATCACGCGGACGCACTGCGTCCGATTACTGTGGTAATAGTATAGAGC
>JBOGSL010000108.1:0-2505 GCA_050695395.1 Chloroflexota bacterium
AGGGCAGCGTTGGGGGGCACTTGCCCGGGTCGCCGAAGCTTCGCGGGGCGACGCCCTACAGCGCGCTGCTGCCCTACCGGCGGCACGATAGTTGCAGTAGCAATTATCTTCTGGAGGCCAACATGAACAGCACACTACCCGAGTCCGCCGTCGAGCTCTTGAACGGCAAAAACTTCGGTAACCTTGCCACGCAGACGCCGGAGGGACACCTCCAGGTGACGCCGGTATGGGTGACCACTGACGGAGAAAACGTGATCATCAACACAACCAAAGATCGACACAAGACGAAGTATATGGAAGAGAATCCCCAGGTGGCGATCGACGTACTCGATCCGGAGAATCCGTACCGGTATGCATCTGTGACCGGTAAGGTGGTTGAGATCACCGAGCAGGGCGCGGAGCAACTGATCCACGAGCTGTCCCAAAAATACAATGGGCACCAGTATCCGCTGCAGCCCGGCGAGCAGCGGGTGACGGTGAAGATTGCGCCAGAGAACGTGATCGTGGCGGGGCGCTAAGCGGACGAGCTGAACGACACCGTCGCGATCAGCGGCCTCGAACCGGCCTTCGACGAGCAGGAGGAGCCGGTTGTGCTCGACTTGCGGCTGCGGAGCGGCGGTCGGGACTTCGAGGCGACGGTCATGCGTGCAGCGGATGAGTGGACTCTGCACCTACGCATGATTGGGGGCCGAGCGGTGCCGGAGAGCGGCGAGCTGTACCCAACATTGGCCGATGCGGTGATGGGAGCGCTTGGGCTCGCACTCGAGATTGGGCAGAGATCGGCGCTACCTCGATTGAGCTGAGAGCGCGGAGCCTCCGGCCCGGCACATTCGACCCAGCAAGAAGGTACCTTCGACCCATTGATTTCGCCTTGACTCTCGGCTAGTCTTTCCCCAAGAGACTCGGCGAGATCGGGAGGATCATGGCACAGCAATCGAAGGGAAGCGGACGAAGCCGGCTGCTACTGATTGTTCTGGTGGTGGTGGCAGCTCTCGGCCTGTACTGGTTCCACAGCTCCGGAGTGTCTCACTCGGCGCCCCAGCAGACCAGTCCGGCCGGGCACCATGCCCATTCGCTCAGCCACAGGGCGCACGCCGGCTCGCACCATGCGGCCAACAAATCGCATCGATCCAAGTCCCGTACCGTGAGCAGGCAAGTTAAGAAATCAAAGAGCGGTCTGTCGCGTTACGCCGCCAACATCGTTCCGATTCTGGACAGCAGCAGCACCACGTTCAATCAGGCCGCCGGAAACGCGGCATCGAAGAGCGGTTTGGGAGCTATCGGGAGTGCGTGCAACGCGTACACCCAGCAGATCAGCTTGATGTCACAGCAGTTCAACGGCGTGCCGCACCCGGCGCCTTGGTACTGGAAAGTGGGACGCCTCCATCACAAGATCGCGGGCGTGTACCACAACATGCTGGGCAACTCTCAGGCGTGCCAGACGGCTGCTGGGAACGGAGACTACTACGGCGCCGCCACGGCGGTGAGTGGGATGTCGGCCAACGCTCAGCGCATGCAGAGCCTCGACCGCTACGCGCACTGGTTGGCGCGACAGAGGTAAGCGGGCCGGGGTTTCATGCACCGGCGAGTGTGGTCGGTATCGGACAGCCGGCACGCGGCTAGCCGGACTACGGCGCCTTGCCGGATGTTCCGGGGATGCCTGGCCCTTGCCCCTGCCGCTGCCGATCGTCGGACACGACGTTGAGGGCGGTAGCCAGATCGATCTGGTGATCTTGCTCCTGCTGGACGATATCCTGCAGCACCTCGGCCAGGGCGTACTCGCCTAGCTCCTCGGCATCTTTGATTCGGCGTCGGTAGTTTCGAATAGTCTCGTCCTCGGCATACAAGTCGTACCAGAGCATTTCCTCGTTGTTCTGGGAAGTCCAGACCGGTTTGGGCTGGTGGATGGGGTAGGCGTCGAAGTAATCGAGCTGGCGCGCCAAGGCCAGCGCGTGATCGAGCTCCTGG
Organism: Chloroflexota bacterium; assembly: GCA_050695395.1. Taxonomy (GTDB): domain Bacteria; phylum Chloroflexota; class UBA5177; order UBA5177; family UBA5177; genus JBOGSL01. Next base: position 1,969 of record JBOGSL010000108.1, read on the forward strand.
TGGGCGTGCACGGTGAGCTGCTGGGCGATCCACTGGTACTTCGCGTCGTGTAGCTTTTGGCTGAAGATCACGTACTGGATGATAGCCTTATACTCGCGCCCCAGATCATCTTGCAGTCCACCGATCACCTGATCTCTCGTTACGCCCTGATTACCGCTCGTCATCGTTCACTCCCCGTTCGAATTGCGGGGGCTGTTCTGCAAGAACACGGCCACGAGCAGGAGGGGAGCACGGACCGGGGTGGTAGGGCCGAGGGCTGCAGGGCCGGACCGCGAAAACGTAGCGCAGACCGAACGGCGGGTTGTTGGCCCCTCGTCGAGTAGCGTTGGCGGCGGGACAATGCTTCGCGGTCCCGTCCTATGGCCGCGCCCATCGTCAGATCGGGCCCGGCCTGCAACCACCTGCCGGATAGTATGGAGAGACAGCATTACGACCGCGGGAGGACGTGATGGAGCTAACGCCCGGAAAGATTAAGGGGCTGCAAGCGGTTTCGGATCAACGCGGCGTGATCGCGGCGGCGGCGATGGATCAGCGTGG
>JBOGSL010000109.1:0-3662 GCA_050695395.1 Chloroflexota bacterium
GGCCACTTGCTGGTGCGGAGATCCGCACGCGCGCCGGTTCCCATCGGCAGGGCGAGCAGGGTGGCCCCAGCTTCCTCAAGACGCGTCATCACCGCATCGGCAGTGAGGAGAGGCAGAGGCGCGTTCATGACACGCCCCCAAGCGCCTCGGCGCGGGCCGCGTCGGCGCGGTCGCGGATCTCGAGGGCCAGGTCGCCGTCCTCGGTCCGGTCGAGCAGGGTGAGGGCGGCGCCTACCTCGTCGGAGGCCTGGCAAAGCAGCCCCGCGGCATCTTGGGCCGCAATCGCGGTGCCCTGCCGGTACGCGTGCCATCCCAACGCCTCAGCGGCGGCCGTAGCCGCGGCGATCAGCGCCGCCAGGGCGCGGAGCGCCTCGGCGTCGGCGGCCATCTCGATGCGGGCTCCGGTGATCTGGGTTTCGGAGATCGGCTGCTGGAACATGTGAAGACCCTCCATCCGCGATGAATGGCAAGTTGCCACAGTCCGGACGGGGGGTCAATGAAAATCTTTGGCATATTGCCACACAGCGGCACGCGCGAATTTGGCAATGTGCCGCTGTCGGGAAGTCACGATTGCGTGACAGTCCCGCTATGCAACCAGCTTACGCCTTGAGATCCTTCCGGATATCGCGGTGCAGCCGCCAGTTGACCGGCGCGCCACAAGTTCGCCATATTTCCCGTTGCGGAGGCATTGAAATGATGGGGCAGCGAAGGCGTAAAACGGGTATCAAGCCCGCCGTTTCTTGGGCGAGTTCTGTTTGCGCCGAGCTCTGGCCGTGCGCGGAATGTCTTGCCCGGCTGCGGGACGGATGGGCGTCTCAAGAGGAACGCCTGGCGCGTCCTCGGCCCGCCGTTGGCGATTGGCTAGTTCCGGATGTCTGGCCACAAGCTGGGCCAGCAGCTCAGGGTCCACACCTCGTATGGAGCCGCTAAGCACGTAATTCGGATCTACCCGGAGCTTCGTAGCGAACGAGAGGACGTTGAAGATAGACGGCGGTCTGTCTCCGGCCTCGATCTTGGAAATGGTGCTCGTGTCCAGGCCGCAGAGCCTGGCGAACTGCGCCCGATTCGGCACGACAAGCTCGCGCGCCCAGAGAATCCGGAGTCCCACCTGAATCTGAATGTCGGAATAGGCATCCGGGCGCCGGCGGCGTGACATAGCGCCATTCTGCCCGACGGTGGCCATCTGTGGCGTGTGGCAAATATCCAGCTTGACATTGTGGCAAATAGCCATACTCTGTGGCCTATGCGCACTGTCTCGGACATCCTGGATGCGCTCGGCGGCGACGGCCCTGTGGCCGAACGGCTCGGTCTCGCGCCGAACAGCATCCGTTATTGGCGACGCCGGGGCCGGATACCGTCGGGGCATTGGTCGGCGCTCATCGCGATGGCTCAAACAGTTGGGGCCGCGAGCATTGGTGCGGACAGGCTCTTGGCCGTCTCTCGGCCGCGACACCGGCGTTCATTGCGCTCACGTGAGACCGCCTGATGCCGTCCGCACCTCCTCGCATGGCGCTGAGCGCGATCAGAATCGGCGAGCGCCACCGCCGTGACCTCGGCGACATCGACGCGCTGGCCAGGAACATCCGGGAGGTCGGGTTGCTCCACCCCGTTGTGGTCCGGCCTGACGGGGCGCTGATCGCCGGCGAACGTCGGTTGGCCGCTATGAGGTTGCTTGGATGGGCCGAGATCCCGGTCACCGTGATGGACGATACCAATGGATAGAGCCGCGGCAAACGAGATCCAAAAAATCGATTCGGCGAAGTGCATGTTCATCGACGGGCGCGCGTTTCTTACCTCCCATTTCTTTTTTGACGATGGAGACGAGCGAATCGTCGCCGAGGCGCGCAACGGGTTATGGTTCTTTGACGCCGATGTGGCGGTCCGGAGAGATGCGCAACTCGCTGCAAAACGAAGACTGTCGTCAGAACTTGGTATCGAAAAAGCATTCGAGCACAAGTTAGCCGCAGAACTAAAAGCTGCTGGGAGAGACGTGAGGCGCCAAGTGGAAACGCCATTTGGCTGTCTCGATATTTTGCTCGCAGACGCTCCGGTCTCGCTGATCGAACTGAAGAGGTACGGGGACATTCGATCGATCGGGTACGCCATCGGGCAGTTGTTCTCGTACCAGCGCGAATATCCCCGCGCACGCCTGTTCGTCGCGACGCCGGAAGAAATTGACCCAGTAATGCTGGCGGTCCTGGATCGCTGCGGGGTGGGCGTATGGAAGTAGATCCCAAAGCTCTTGCGCTGCTTCCGTTCGCATTGCGTGCGGAAATTTCCGAAAATCTGTGTCGAAAAGATTGGTCTCCGAGCGAATTGGAGGCGATTCGGCGCACCTGCGAGAAGGCCGTTGCGCAGCAGGCGAAGGAGCGACAGGCGGCAGCTGGGCCGTCCTCCGGTCGAGGAATGAAGCACACCGGTTCCGGAAAGATTTCCGGAACCGCTCGGGGTGAGAGCCGCGATAAAGTGGGTGCATTTTTCGGTGTGTCCGGCCGCACCGTCGAAAAGATCGCAAAGGTGGTTGAGGCCGCGGAGCGCGACCCGGCGAAGTTCAAGCCGCTGGTCGAAGAGATGGATCGCACCGGCAAAGTGGACGGTGCATACCGCAAGCTCCAGCAGAAACAGGACGAGACGCGCCGGCTCGCGATCAAGCCGGTGGTCGGGAAGTTCCGCACGCTCGTTATCGATCCGCCGTGGGATCACGAGGGACTGTCGATCGCGGGCCGGGGGCGTCCGGAGTACGCCGTGATGTCGCAGGAAGAGCTGCTGCGGCTTCCGGTTCCCGAGTGGGCCGATACGGAGTGCCACCTCTATCTGTGGACGACCAACAACTTCCTGCTGCGCGCTGGCGAGTTGATAGAGCCTTGGGGCTTCGCGTACAAAACGGCCTTGACGTGGGTTAAGCCTCGCATCGGCCTGGGCTCCTACTTCCGCTCGACGACCGAGCATGTGCTGTTCGCGGTCAAGGGCGCCGTGAGCACCCGCGTCAACGACATCCCAACTCATTTCGAGGCGCCGCTCGGCGAGCACAGCGAAAAGCCGGACGAATTTTTCGCGATCGCCGAGCGTGCCTCGTACCCTCCGTACCTCGAAGTATTTTCGCGGCGGTCTCGCGATCGATGGAGCGCGTGGGGCTCGGGCGTTGAGGGGGCCGCGGCGTGAGCGACTTTGAGCGCGACAACGCATGGCAACGCGGCGTGCGCGACCGGATTCTCGCCCCTGGGTTCTACGAGAAGTACGCGACGGACGGCCGATACGTGTTCATCGACAAAGGTCGCCTCGCAACGGTGATGCAGAAGCGCTTCGCCGTAGACACGATCGCGCAAGGAAAGAACGGAAACGCGATCTGCATTGAGGAGAAGATCGTCCGGTGGCCGGGCTACACGTACGAATGCTTCTGCCTCGAAACGCACAGTTGCACCCGTCCTGGCTACGAAACAGAAGGTTGGATGAAATACGGCCAAGCCGATTTTCTTCTCTACTGTTTCCAGCAACATGACGGCTCGCTCGACTGCCATTTAATCGATTTCGAGAAGCTGCAAGCGTGGTTCTGGCCGCTCGCTGAGACGTTTTCCGTGTTCGGCCCGCTCTACACGAGTAACGCGAGCATGGGCCGGAAAGTTCCGATCCTGGACGTGCACAAGAATGTCCCTGCGTGGATC
>JBOGSL010000110.1:0-4038 GCA_050695395.1 Chloroflexota bacterium
TCGTTCAGCCGCTCACGCGTCAACAGCAGGCCGCGATTGACGCGGGCGCAAGTCAGTCCCAGGCACCGCGTGTCAGACCGGCTACCTACTCCTACGACGCCGGCGATCCCCACCAGCATTGCATCACCCAGGTCGCCCCCCTCCAGAGGGGGCAGGCAACACCCTCGATCTCCAACTTCCAGTGCTTTGCGACCTTCTCTGAGGCCCTGGCGGCAGCTACAGGTGGGGCAGTCCACACCGCCCCTGACTTCCGGCCAGACGACCTGACGCAGGAGATGTTGTCGAGCCCGACTACTGATACCGTCCTTGGGGTCGATTACTGGGACTCCAACTTCAGCGGATCGACGTATAGCTGGTATACGGCGCACACCGCTGGCTGCACGGATGGCAGCAGCTACGGAGGCAACCTTCCCTCGTCCTGGAACGACCAGATATCGTCGGCTCGAGGGTACGCCGGGTGCAACGACATGATTCACTACGAAAACTCGAACTACGGCGGGTCCTCGCGCGACTGTCATCAGGACTGGACCAGTTGCGCCACCATGGGGGTGATGAACGACCATTCTTCATCGGTAAATCTCCGTCCATAGCGGAGCCGAGTCTGCGAGTGCGAGGAGGACGCCCCTCCTCGCGCTGTCGTGCAACGGAAACGACCGAAACCGGCGGTCCGTCTCACAGGGAGACGGCACCACGGGCGGCGTCTACCTGAAGCCTATCCCGCACTTGCAGGTCTTCTATTCTCCCACTGAAGTCTTCGCGGTGACCCGTCAAGATGGCGGGTTCCCGCCCCCGCGACGCCGCCGAACAGGGCCGTCGGACGACCTGCCCAACAGCGTGGCTGCCGCGCGACTCGCCGCCATCCGCCTCCGCTCCGGATATTCCCCTAGCCCTCGCTGTCAGCTAGCGCTCGACCGCTTACCCTGCTAAGCTATCTCCGACATCATGGATTCCGAGACCAAGGCAGTCTCTCCGGCGGCGTCCGAGCCGGTCGGCTACGGACGCGATTTCAAGCTTTACATCGCCGGGCGAGCGGTCTCGGTGGTGGGCGACCGCATCGCGCTGATCGCTCTTGTTTTCCTCATCATTCACCTCTCGGGCTCGTTTGCCCTGGCTCTGGCTCTGTTCTACGTCGTGCGGATGCTCCCACAGATCGTGGGCATGGCGTTTGTCGGCGTGCTGGTCGATCACTTCGACCGCCGGAAGCTGTTGATCATCTCCGATCTGTCGCGATTGATCGTGGTCGGCGCGATACCGGTTCTGACGGCGCTTAGCCTATGGGACATCTATCCGCTGGTGGTAATCCTGTACGCCTTCAACATGGTGTTCGACAGCGCTTCCGGCGCGATGGTGCCGGATATCGTGCCGAAAGACCGCTTGACCGGCGCAAACTCGATTCGGCAAAGCATCCAGGGCGCAGCCGACCTGGGTTATGCAGCCGGAGGCGCTCTGATCTTCACGCTCGGCTACCAGTTGCCCTTTTACATCGACGCCGCGACGTTCCTCATTTCGGCTGCGCTCATCTTTGAAATGGTCATCCCTCGACCGAAAACCGGCCCAATGCCCAACATGGCAGGGGTGCTTCGCGAGGTGGTTGATGGCGCGCGCGTTCTGCTCAGTATCCCCTTCCTCAAGTGGACGTCCATCGCCTTTCTCCTGGCACCGCTTGGGGGCGGCCTCCAGTTTGTCCTCATGCCGCTGTATGCGCAGAGCAGTCTTGCGCACAGCGCCGGCCTCTTTGGCCCCTTGCACGGTGGCGCCTTTCGCTTCGGCGTCACCGAGGTCTTCCTCGGCATGGGCGCCCTGCTGGGCGCCTACCTTACCCCGAAGCTCGCCAAGCGCTTTCCGCGCGGCGCTCTCTTTGGTCTCGGGTTGCTACTCATGGCCGCGCCTCTGTTCGCGCTCGGATTCACGCAGAACATATACGTGGCGGTGGTGGTGATGATCATCACGGGCATCGGCAACAACATGTGGGTGATTTGCGGCATGACGCTGGCCGGCATCCTGGTCCCGAGCGAGCTACGCGGCCGCGTGATGGGCGCCCGGGTAACGGGTGTCAACCTGGGATTGGCGGTCGGCTCCGCGATCGGCGGTGCCATGTTGCTGGTCGTGCCGTACCGTGACGCGTGGTTCATCATTGGCGCGCTGATCGGCGTGTCCAGCCTGTTTGTCTTCCTTCCCCAGTCCGTACGCAGCCAGCGCTAGACGTCCAGTCCAAGCTGTGCTGCCTCCTGCTGCGAGATCGGCGAACCCCATACGAGCGTCTTCGCCAGTCGATAGGCCGGCTTGTTGCTTCGCGTCACCACAATTTCGAGAACGCCGCCCCACGTGCAGAGCACGAGCGCGATCCGGCCCGGCCTGATCTGGGGATGCCGAATCACCCGGGCTACGATGGGCAGGCCGGGGTGACGTGAAAGTACAACGTACGCGTATTTCTCGTCCTCGTACGAAAGCTCGCCTTGTTTGATATGGCGGAGCAGACGGGTGCGCGGCACCCGCGCCGAGAAGTGAAGCCAATCACCCTCGGAGGCAAGGCAGTTCCAGTCGCCGGGGGCAGGTGCGATGACGTTCGCCTCCGGCAGGACCGCGGCAGCCTCATGCACTGCGTGGTAGCCGTCGGGCGTGCCCGGCTCGACCAGCACCAGCGTGTGCAGTGTGGCGTCCCACAGGCGCCGGACGACCGTTTCCGCCTGGTCCGGCTGGAGCTCGTTCAACGTGTATGCTTCGGTGACCAGTTCGGCCGGCGGCAACGGCATGGCGAGGGCATCTGCCTCGAGCCACCTTGCCCCACGGAGAGCAGCCTCACGGCTTGCTGCCGCCAGGCGCTTCCCGAGCGCGATCATAGCCCGATCCCGATCGAGGATGGTGGCGCGCTCAATCTCCGGCCAGACGGCCACCGCTGCCCATGCTGCAGTCCCCGGCCCGCCTCCGACGTCGAGCAGTGTCTTTGGCTGGAACGCCGGCTGGCGGGCACCCGCTTCGTCGAGGGCGCCGGCCACCGCCGCGTACGTGGCAGGCATCCGGTACGCGGCGTACGCCGTAGCCTGCAGGTCTCCATGGACAAGCCGTCCGGCCCGGCGCGTGCGATAGCGCTCCGAAAGTCCACGGGCCGCTTCGGCGAGCTGCTTGGCCGGCTGCCCCTCTACCGACTGGTCGATGGCGGTGCGCAGCTCGATCGGAAGTTCCACGCCGGATTATTGACTATTGGCCGGATGCCCGCGACCGGCGACCACGATGAGGCCGGGCACGGATAGGCCCGCCTCATCACATGTCGGTCCTACGCCGTCAGCTCATCCGACGCGACCGCAAGCTTCAAGGGTCGGGCCGGCACGCTCGGCAGATCCAGGACGAGCTCGAAGCAATCATCCGAGGCGATCCGGTTGTAACGCTCGAAGCGGCAGCCCAGGCACCGGTGCACGATCACGTACTCGCCGTTGGAGCGCGTGAAACTTGCCACCGGCGCCATCCTGCTACCGCAGGAGCTCGCACGGTCTCCCGGCTGCTTCCCGTCGACGTGACAGGAGTACAGGCAGAAGGGACAGTGATTGCGGTGGCGGCCGCCGAACGGGATGGGTCCCACCATCGCTTTGCAGTTTCGGCAGCGGAAGTTATCATCGGACCGCGCGGCTTTCTGTGCCGCGCGGCGGTTATGTCGAATGGTTCTGGACACGGTATGGTTCTCCAGCGAATGCCGCGTACCGCGATTGGACGCGGCGAGACAGAAACTCTGGTTCTGGTAGTGAAGAGCCATACGCGAACAAGTGGAGTGAACATCAGGTCTCTCCTGGTCTTAGGGCTGGCTGGACCGCTTGATTGAGAGCCATACGAGCACACGGTCCCGATGCAGGCGCTCTTTCTCGAACTCGATAAGAGTTGCACGGGCGTTGTCTGCCCCCGGGTCCCGCGTTGCTGGAAAACCTGACCGCGCTCTTAGAAAGGCGCTTGAGGCCGCCTCACGGAATCCGAGACCGTGGCTGCGAACAGGTCGAATGCCAATATCTCGGAGATCGCGAGCATCCGCGAGGGATGCTCCTAGGAATG
>JBOGSL010000111.1:0-2539 GCA_050695395.1 Chloroflexota bacterium
CCTTGGGGCCGAGCGTCACCTTAACGGCGTCGGCCAGCGCGTCTACCCCGCGCTTCAGCTCGCGCCGGGCCTCCTCATCAAATAACAGCTGCTTTGCCATTCAAACTCCTCCGTTTCCTAACCTTCGATCTTGGCCAGAACGTCTTTCTGGCTCAAAATCAGAACTTCCTCGCTGTCGAGCTTGATCTCCGTGCCGGCATATTTGGCGAAGAGCACGGTGTCGCCCACCGACACGCTCATCGGCTCGAGCTTGCCGTCTTCCCATTTGCCGGGGCCGACCGCGACGATCGTGCCCTTCTGCGGCTTCTCTTTGGACGTTTCGGCCACATAGATACCGCTCGGCCGTTGCGCCTCCGCCTCCGACGGGCGAATCACTACTCGATCGCCCAGAGGCTCGATCTGGGTCTTTGTCTGAGTCTTCGTCTGAGTCTCCGTTGCCACTGACTCCTCCTTACCAGGCATCACGTATTTTTAGCACTCTCATGGCTAGAGTGCTAACCTCCCGATTGTACAGATTGGCCCCACCAGCGGCAAAGTGCGGATGAAAAACGCGGGATGCCGGGACAGGGGCGAGAAAATGACATCGCAACGGCCGGTCATCGGCGGCCACTTCGCGGTCAGCCTCGCCCCTTTCCACGTCCACCGCCTGTGCATGGTCGGCCGCGGCTATTCGTCGGGCTTATCGCCGTTCCCAGCAGCCGCTTTCCCCGTAAGCGCGGACCGTCACCCTCGCGTAACTCCGATATTCACCGGCAAGAATGATCGTCAGGCGAGCCACCCCGTGCCGGTTCGCCGTGGCGTAAATCAACTCCCCGCCCAACACGCCGAACCCCCTCGGTCGAGTCGGGAGTACTGTGAACCCAATCCGCTCACCGTGTCGTGTGCCGCTTAAGGCAATGGATAGAGTTCGGCGCTCGCCGGCGGAGCATCGCCGCTGCACACTCAGCCGTACCTCGGGCGGGCTCGTCCTGGCACAGTCTGGGCAAGAGCAGTCGAGCAGGCGCCGGCTGGTCGCGCAAAGACGGCCCCGGCGAAAAGCAGAGAGCAGAGAAGTCCAGCCGCAAGCACGACTGCAGCCGGCGGCATGTGGTGGCTCACCGGATGTCGCCTCTTTCGGCCCATCCGGCGATCATTCCACCATCTTGTTGCGCATGATCCCGAGGCCCACAACCTCTGTCTCCATCACGTCTCCCGCCCTCAGAAACTCTTGCGGCGTGCGAGCGTAGCCGACTCCCGCCGGGGTTCCCGTAGCGATGACGTTGCCCGGGAACAGCGTCATGCCCTGCGAAAGAAGCGAGACCACCTCACCGATTGGATGAACCATGCCGGCGGTGCTTGCCTTCTGCTTGACCTCGCCATTCACTCGGAGTGTCAGCTGGAGGTTCTGCGGATCGGGAACCTCGTCGGCCGTGACCACATACGGCCCGATCGGGCAGAATCCGTCGAGACTCTTGCCCTTGAAGAATTGACTGCCCCAGCCGTACTGGATGTCGCGGGCCGAGACGTCGTTCAGCACCGTGTACCCGAAGACGAACTCTTGCGCGTTTTCCGCCTGAATGTTCGTGCCCTGCTTGCCGATTACCACGCCCAGTTCGGCCTCCCAATCCACCTGCCGCGTGATCTCGGGGTGAAGGCTAATGTCGCTGTAGGGGCCGGTTATCGCGGAACGAGCCTTGGTGAAGAAGGTCGGCTTTCCGGTCTGCTCTCCCCGCTTGTTCGCCTGTTCCGCCGCGTGCTCGGCGTAGTTGCGGCCGATAGCCATGACGTTCTCTCGTGGCTGAATCGGCGCCACTACTTCGACCGACGTGATCGGAACCGCAAGCCGCTCCGCGTTCGAAGACTGCATCAGCTCTCGCGCTCGATGCAGAGCATCCGGTCCCGCCTCGATCAACTCCAGCAGGTTGTCCGGCAACGGCTCCCCTTGCAGGGATGCTGCCTGCAGCGGGACCACCATGCCCTCCCGAAGCGCTCCCAGATGCTCCCCTTGCAGATCTCGATACTGAAGCAATCGCATGCCCGCCTCCTTCCCCTCAGCCTATCGTGAGCGGGAAGTGGTCGTCGTGTGACTGCGAACAGAAAAGCGGCGGTAGTTAGCCGGCTTTGCGGTGCTCCGGACCTGCCGGTTCTGTCGTCTGTCCGGCCGGCGGGCCGCCCCCCACGCCCTGCACGCCGATCTGCTCTCGAAGATGCAGGTACTGCATTACGTGGGAACGCGTGAGCAAGCCCACCAGTTTTCCGTTCTGGACAACAGGAAGCTGATGATAGTCGTTCTGAGCCAGCAGGGGCAGGGCATCGCTCAGGCTTTCGCCCGGGGAGACGGTGGTGAGCTGATCGGTCGGAGTCATGATATCCGAGGCGGTTTCGTGCCCCCAGTCGCTTTGCTGGCTGCGCCGGACGTCGGCCAGGGTGATGAGGCCGAGGAGCGTCCCGTCGCCGGCCAGCACCGGCACCGCTCGCTGCTGGTTGTTCAGCATGTGCTGATACACTACCTGCTCCACCGGCGTGTTCATTGCCACTGTGGATTGTGGCTGGTTGAGCG
>JBOGSL010000112.1:0-5458 GCA_050695395.1 Chloroflexota bacterium
GCCCCTTCTCCATGAACCCGAAGCCAGGCAGCCCGGCGATCGCCGGGGGGGATGCCGTAACCTGCGAGGCGTTGGCGGGCCCGGGGACGACGGGCACGGACAGGGACGAGCTCGGGGACGCCCGGAACTCTGCAATCCGCGGCGGCTGCGACATGGGCGCTTATGACGGCGGCGCGGGCGGCCAGATTGCCCTGACCGTGAACGGCGCTTCATTGACCGAGCCCGGCTCGTTTAGCGGCACCGTCGCAACATTTACCGACCACGAGGCGACACCTCAAGACAAGAGCGACTACACCGCGACCATCAACTGGGGTGACGCGACCGCCCCGACGAGCGGCGTCGTCGGGGCACCCGTAAACGGCGTCTACAGCGTTACGGGGTCTCACACCTACGCCGATGATATGTCCGGCGGGTACCCCGTGACGGTGACGCTAACGGACACTGATGGAGTCGGGACGGTTGCAACAAACTCCATCACGGTATCCGATGCCTCGCTTACCAGCATCGGCCCCGTGTCGAAGTCCTTCGTTGAGGGCACCTCCAAGAACGTCAATCTGGGCAGCTTTAGGGATCCCGGCTCCACGGATTGCACTGGCGGCGATTACCTCGCGACGCTGTACTGGGACGGCAACGCGAAGCAGGAAGCCGGGACGGCAAGCCTCACCAAGACCTCATCCTCGACCTGCACCTTCTCCGTGAGCGCGACGGGAACTTTCGCCGAAGAGGGCACCGTCACGCCCTTCCTGCAAGTTTGCGAGAGCGACAACTCGAGCAACTGCGTGACGATCAGCGACGGGACGATCAACGGCGACGTCATCACGGTCACGGATCCGGCCCTGACGGAAGTCGCTGTGGGCGGGACCGTGGCATCACAAGAAGGATCGTCCGCCACCTACACGGTGGGTTCGTTCACGGACCCGGTGGGCAGCGGCGACAGCTGCGGAAGTGGCTATACCGCGACCATCCACTGGAACGGTAACGGAATCGGCGATCCCGCGGGCGCGGTGAGCACGCCAACCGGCAGCGGGCCGTGCACCTACACCGTGACCGGCAGCTACACCTACGCCGACGAGGGGACATACGCGCCTTCGGTCACCGTTTGTGAGGCGGACAACAACAGTAACTGCCTCGTCGATATCAGCGGAGACGCCGCGCACGTCACGGATGCCGCGCTGAGCGCATCCGGTGCCACCGCCGGCTGCGCCATCTTCGCCGGCTGCGACGTGACCGTGGCCACCTTCACCGACACCAACAACAGTTGCAATCAGGAAGGCGAGACCCTGGCAACACAATACAGCGCTACACTCACCCGCGCCGATGGGACGACAGGCACAGGCTTGATCACGGAAGACCCGGCCGGTTCCTGCGACTTTACGGTGACGGACAGTCACGTCTACACGGACAAGGTAGGACCGCATACTGTAGGCGTTTCGATTGCGGACGACGGTGGTGCAACAGCGATCGTCTCGGCCACGGTCAACGTCGGCTTCCCTCCGACCAGTACGAAAAACGGCAACGTCCTTGACAACACGTCCACCACCTGCGTGAAGGGCACGACGCTGCGCTTGGTCGCACACTACGTTCGGGCCGGTTACGATAGCGGAAGCCTCACGTACCGTTACGGCACCACGGTTATCAGCGGACTCAAGGTGAACAGCATCGTCGTCACCGGTACGAAGCCCGCGAACAACGGAAACACGGCGGTGATCGTCGGCACAGCGTTGCAGAACAACCGCCCGGTCGCCATCGAGATCGACGTGAGTGATACTAGCCGCGGCGTCTGCAACTACGACAAGACCGAGATCAAAACCAGCATGGGTTACGACAGCGGTCCCTTCCTCTCAAGCGCCTCGGTGTACCTGTAGAGTTTTGGCTCGGGTCGGGGCTGCGTCCCCGACCCGAGCCTTTTGTTCGGATGGTGCGTCGCCCTCGAACCGCAGTGCTTCGAGTGCGCCCGGATGACTGAGCTATACGGCACAATGGGACCGATGAACGCCGTATGCCTTCACTAGGAAATCGCCTGCGTTTAGGCGATGACGTCGCGCGGGCGCTGGAACACGGCGGCGCCGTGGTGGGGCTGGAGACCGCGGTTCTCACTCACGGCTTGCCCGAGCCCCAAAATCTCAGTGCGCTGCGAGCCATGATGGCCGCGGTTGAGGGACGCGGCGCGGTGCCTGCCGTCTGCCTCACGCTTGCTGGAGAACTCTGGATCGGCGCCGGCTGGAAGCAGATCGAGACGGTTGCGCGGGCGCCGCATCGGATCAAAGTCGGTGTCGACGGGCTTGCCGCGGCGCTAGTAGCGAATGCTCCGGGTGGCCTCACAGTTTCGGGCACCCTGGCAGCGTTGCAAGCAAGGGGAATCAGAGTGTTCGCCACCGGAGGAATCGGCGGGGTGCACGCCGGAGTGCAGGAAACAGGAGACGTCTCCGCCGATTTGCACCAGCTGGCCCGAAGTACCGTGATCGTGGTCACGGCCGGAGCGAAGTCCATCCTCGACATTCCACGCACCGCCGAGTATCTCGAGACACTCGGAATCCCGGTGCTGGGGTATCGCAGCTCGACCCTCGCCGGCTTCTACCTAACCTCGTCCGGCTTATCGATCCGGCAGGTCGAATCGGTCACCGACATCGCCGAGATCGCCCGGGTACACTGGGCGCTCGGTGCCGCCTCCGGCGTGCTGGTCAGCAACCCTCTTCAGGCGGCTGAAGCGCTGGAGCAAGAGGGCTGGCAAGGCTGGTTGGATGAAGCGCACCGCCAGGCACGTGCTCAGGGCGTGCACGGCAAGGACGTCACGCCGTTTCTGCTGGAGCAAGTCGGCATTCTAAGCGAAGGCCGAACCATCGAGGCGAACCTACGCCTGCTTCGCCACAATGCTGAGGTGGCAGCCGAGGTGGCAGTCGCGCTGTGATCCTGGTCGCGGGCGACCTCATGGTCGACGTATTTCTGCTGCCGGAGCTGCGCGAAGACGGGCAACCCGAGGGCGTGCTGCTCCGTCCCGGAGGATCAGCCGCGAACACCGCGAGCTGGCTGGCGGAGCAGGGTGAAGCTGTGTCGTTTCTCGGGCGGGTCGGTGACGATTCGGCTGGACACATGCTGATCGAGGACCTGCGCCGGCGAGAGATCGAGACGTTGGTCCGGGAAGAAGCCGGACGGGAGACCGGCGTGGTCGTGGTACAGGTGGGATCCGAGGGGGATCGACTCATGCGGAGCGCCCGAGGGGCAAACATGTCGCTCGCACCGGAAGACATTCTGGAGGCGCCCACCGGCCAGCTTCGCTGGATGCACCTCACCGGCTACGGTCTGCTCTCGCCGCACGGTATCCGCCTGCTGGAAGCCGCGGTCGAGCTCAGCCGTCGAAACGGGGTGCCGCTCTCGTTCGACCCATCCAGCCTGGGGGTAGTGGAGCGCTATGGCGCAGCAATTCTAGAGATGCTTACAGGGGTGCCGGGGGCGGTGCTGCTGCCGAACGAGGAGGAGGCGCTGGCGCTCACCGGACGATCAGAGGTGATGAGTGCGGCGCGAGCGCTGAGCCGCGTGGCGAGAACAGCGGTGAAGCGCGGCGCCGCCGGAGCGGCCCTCGCCGAGGGCGGCGTTGCCGGTGAGGTGAGGGGCACCTCGCGACGAGCGATCAATACCACCGGGGCGGGGGATGCCTTCAATGCCGGTGTCATCCACGCCCTCTCCCGCGGTCGCGACCTGTCGGCCGCATGCCGGCAGGGCAACGACCTCGCCGCACGGGTGCTTGCGGTCCACGGGGCCCGACCCTAAACGTACTCCTTCCACCTGGCGTAATGTGACTTTTGGCGCCGACACTATGGGTCGATCGACCCATAGCTAATTGCCGTCTAAGCCGGTAGAGTTGAGACCGCGATACCGGTGGATCGGGACGGAGTATGTGTTGTTGCGTTTAGCGAAGCGCCAGGAGGGGCAGGCGGTCGTCGAGTTCGCCTTGATCGCCCTGGTGCTCTTCATGGTGAGTCTGGGCATAGTGATCGTCGGCCAGGCCTTCTATCAATACAACGCCGTGTCCGCCGCCGCGCGGTTTGGCGCTCGCTGGGGCGCCGTGGTCGGGGGAAATTGCTCGTCGCCGCTCGGTACCGCCTCGACCAGTGATTTCTGCACGCAGCTCGGCAGCAATGTCACCTGGTTCTGGACGCAGCAGGGCAACATACCGCTGCAAGGCAACGGCATTGCCTGCCCGTCGTACAGCAGCGCGCCGTCTGACTACTACACGGTAAGCAATTATGACGGCGGAAAGAGCACGACGATCGTGGGCGCGGTCGCGCATCACTTTGACTCGAGCGGCTCCAGCTCAGGCTTCATGGGCGGAGCGGTGACGCCCGCCTTCGACCTGACCCAGCTCAAGGTCTGCATCCAGACATCGGGCGCCATCAACAGCTCCCCGCCCGGCAATCAGAACGTAGGGGCAACTGTCTACTATCCCTTTAGCCCGGTGAGTGGCTTGCTCGGGGCGATCCAGTGGAAGCTCCAGGCATCATCGGAATACGAGGTGGAATAGGAAATGAAACGACTCTGGCCGCGACGGGACCCCGACGGCGAGAACGGGCAGGCGCTGATCCTGATCGCTGTGATGTTTCCCCTCCTGGTGCTCCTGATGGGTGTGGGCATCGAAGGCGGTCGCGTCTTTGCCGAACACCAGCAAGTGCAGTCAGCCGCCGATGTATCCGCACTGGCCGGTGCGCAGGCCCTACCCTGCAGCACAACCGACACTACGTGCATCACGAACGCCGAACAAGTCGCCTGCGACTACGCCAAGGACAACGGTGTGACGTCCTGCAGTCCGGGCACCGGCAGCTATCCATCCGCCGATGTTCCCCCTGTTTCGTGCAGCCCTTACGATTTCGAAGACTACGGAAACGGGGCCACGAATCCCAAGTGCAAATCGGCCACCGCCCCTCCCTTCTACGATTATGTCGAGGTCCAGCTCACAAAATCGCTGGGCGTCGTGCCCATCTTTCAGATCCCGGTGACGGTTTCGGCCCACGCCGTGGCGAAGCACGGTGTCCTGGAGCCGGGAGATTTCGCGCTCGTCACCCTCAATACGACCTGCCCATCCATGAACATGACCGGTAGCAATGAGACCACCATCATCGGCAGTGCGTTCTCCAATGGCTGCATCTCCGGAAATGGCAGCCTTACCTGCAGCGGTGGCTGGTTCGCTTCGGGCAGCATCTCCGGCGTGACAACCGAAGACGGCGGTACGCCGAGTTATTCTCCCCCGGCCTGCGGCGCCGGATCAGGTCCCGGCATGCCACCGCAAGGATCACTGCCCGGGGAAGCGGATCCTTACAAAGGGAGCCTACCCCCGCCGACGGTGACGGGTAACGGCAATCCAAACTCCGGAACATTTCCCAGCTGCCAGGAATGCACACAGGCCGGGTGGTGGTTCAGCTTCGACACCAAGACGTGGACTCAGGGCGGAAACCCCAGCGGCCAC
>JBOGSL010000113.1:0-7419 GCA_050695395.1 Chloroflexota bacterium
GGTAGTAGTTGATCCGCACCTTGTGATAGGCGTCGCTATAGAGCTCGGGATAGAGCTGAGGCTGGAGGATGTGCTCGAGGACACCGAGCTTCGACTCTTCCTTGGTCTTGAAGCTCTCCGGGTCGTCGAGCACCTCCCCGTCGCGGTTGCCGAGGATGTTCGTCGAGTACCAGCCGTTGAGGCCCAGCATTCGCGCCTTCAGCATCGGCGCGAGTACCGTCTTGATCAGGGTCTGGCCGGTCTTGAAGTCTTTGCCGCATATGGGAACACCCTGGTCGATCGCGAGCTTTTCGAGCGCCGGGATGTCTGCGGTCAGGTTGGGGGCGCCGTTGGCGAAGGGAATCCCCTCCATCAAGGCGGCATAGGCATAGAGCATCGAGGGGGCGATACTTTCGTCATTGGCGCTGAGTGCAGCCTCGAAGCTTTCGAGGTTGAGGTGGCTCGGCCCTTCCTCGAGGTAGATCTCGGTCGAGGCGCACCAGACCATGACCAGGCGATCGCAGTTGTTTGCGGACTTGAAGTTGCGAATGTCCGCTCGGATCTGCTCGGCCAGCTCCATCTTCGTGCCCTGCTTCACGTTAGGACCGTTGAGGCGCTTGACGTAGTACTGGTCGAAGGCGGCCGGCATCGGTTTGATGGATTTCAGGAAGCCGGCGATGGGCTCGATGTGTTCGTGGCGGTCGAGGACGCCAGATTTCACCGCTGCTTCGTAAGCGTTGTCGGGAAAGGGATCCCAGGCGCCGAAGACGATGTCGTCCAGGTTTGCCAACGGGACGAACTCGCGTATGAGGGGCGAGTTGTTTTCCGTTCGCTTGCCAAGGCGGATGGTGCCCATCTGAGTGAGTGAGCCTACCGGCCGGCCGCTACCACGACGGGCATGCTCGATGCCGCTGATGAACGTCGAGGCGATGGCGCCGAGGCCGACGAGAAGGATGCCGAGGCGGCCCTCCGCAGGCTGGATCGGGTTGGGCTCAAGTTCGACGAAGTCCTTTGCTTCCAAGATCACACCTCTTTGTCGGCCGAGCGACATGAGCGGCATCTGCCACTGCGCAGGTACGCGCCCTGTCCTCGCCCAGTGTTCGATCGTGCTTTGCCTTTTTCCGAGGAGGGCGGCAAGCGCGCTCTGGCCCCCGAAACGCTTGATGATTCGCTCGGCCGCGTTCGCCCCCTCTTCCATGAAGCCATTGTAACGAGTTTTTCGTTATCGCGCCACTTTCGGAACCGCCGATGCCTTCCGTGCTCTACCCGGTCAGCGCGTTTGCGCGAGCACGATCGTCGCCAGGTCGAGGAGCGCGGCGGACACGACGTATGGGTCGACGACCATGTGGAAGTGGCCGGCCTGGAAGGCACGGGTCGGCCAGCCCAATGCACGAGCCTGACCTGCCGGCTCCTCATAAGCGTCACTAAACTGCAGGTAGCCGCAGGGAGCGTCCGGCCATGACTCGATGGTGGGGAACTGCTCGGTGAAGAACGCCCGCCCGCGGGGGCGCAGCTCGGCAAGGATGCCCCGTCTCAAACCTTCATCCGGCAGGACGTCCCGCACCTCCTCGTCGGTCCACTGTGGATAGCGCTCCCCTTGTGTCAAGAGCTGCCGGAGTTCTGCGCAGACCTCTGGGAGGGTCTCCTCAAGCTCGTCGAGCCGCGACTGGCCCGGGATGGGGAGGCCCGCGTCGACGAAGAGGTAGCCGGCTATTGGGTGCGGGCTGACAGCTCCGATCACCGGGAGGAGGGGACCCGCCCCGCTGTGACCGACGAGCAGCGCGCCGGCGTCGAGACCGTGCTCGCTTAATTGCCGGGCCGCGGACGCCGCGTGCCGGATCCAGAAGGGGACTTCGGTGTCACGGCCATCCTGGAGCGGGACGACGTGCGCCGCCATGCCTTGGGCAAGCAGCACTCGAGAGACGGGCGCCCAGACCAGTGGCCCGTTCAGCGGGCTGGGAATGAGGACTATGTGGGGACGGCCCATTCCCTGTATGCTACTCCCACTCAGAAGTGGGCGTTCCGCTGCCTGCGAAAACTCGCTGCTCCGGTCCCTCGCGGCGGATTATGCCGTCGCGGTCGACGACTCGAAAGGCTAAAATGTCGCATGACTGAGATGACCGAGCCAAAACGCTACTGGATCTGGACCGTTGGGTGTCAGATGAACAAGGTCGACAGCGACCGTGTGGCCGACACCCTGAAAGCGCGTGGCTACCTTCCCGCGGAACGTGAGGATGAGGCGGATATCATCATCCTCAACTCGTGCGCTGTCCGAGAGAGCGCCGAGCGCCGGGTGAGCGGGAAGCTGGGCAATCTTATCCAACTGAAGAAGGACCGTCCCGAGCTGCTCCTCGGCTTGACCGGCTGCTCGGTGTCGCCTGATTTCCAGGCCACCAAGAAGCGCTTTGGCGGCGCCGACATGTACTTCCAGCCGACGCGTATCGACCAGTTCCTCGAACAGTTGGACGAGCACTGGCCGGTTCCATCCGACGCCGGCATCATGGCCTGCTGGCAGGAGCAATCGGATGCCGTCGAGACGAAGGGGCCTTCCGCCTATGTCCCGATCAGCAACGGGTGTGACAAGTTTTGCACCTACTGCATCGTTCCCTATAGACGCGGACGCGAGCGGAGCCGTCCCCTCTTCGAGGTGGTGGATGAATGCGGCAATCTGGTTCGTCAGGGCGCCAAGGAGATCACACTGCTCGGGCAGCGGGTCAATGCTTGGGGTCGGGACTTCAAGGACGGAAGCGAGCTTGCCGACCTGCTCGAGGCGGTTAATACGATCCCCCGACTGGAGCGGCTTCGTTTCCTGACCTCGTATCCCAAAGACATGAGCGATCGTCTGATCGACGCCGTCGGGTCGCTGGATAAGGTCTGCGAGCACATCCATCTTCCCATCCAGGCCGGGAACGACGACGTTCTGAAGAACATGCGCCGAGGCTACACGACACAGGACTACCTGGAGCTGGTAGAGAGAATTCGTGGCGTCAATCCCGGCGTGGCCCTCTCCACCGACATCATCGTCGGCTTTCCGGGCGAAACGGAGGAGCAGTATCAGGACACCCTCTCGCTCCTCGAGGAGCTGCGTTTCTCCACCGTCTATGTGGCTGCCTACTCGCCGCGTCCCGGCACGCTGGCCTCTCGCTGGGAGGACGACGTGCCGAAAGAGGTCAAGAAGGATCGCGTCCAGCGGCTCGACCGCTTGCAGCAGGGCATCATGCTGGAGCAGCACCAGGCGCTCAAGGGTCAAGAGGTTGAGGTGCTCGTCGAGAGCGCCGAATCCGAGCGACACGATATGGCGCAGTGGCGCGGCCGCACTCGCCAAAACCGCCTGGTCTTCCTGCCGCGGACAGACCAGGACTTGCTGGGTAAGGTCGTCACGGCGAAGATCGAGAAGGTTAGTCCCTGGGCAATGCAGGGGCTGGTGGCGTAGCGCCGGCGGCCCTCGCCGCGTCCTCCAGACCGACAGCCCACTGCTCGCCGCTGGCCAACTCGCGCACCACCACCTTACCTTCGGCCAACTCGGCCTCCCCGACGATCAGGGCGTAACGCGCCCCCGAACCGTTTGCCTGTCGCATCTGGGCTTTGAGGCTCTTGCCCCCAAACGCCATTTGGGCCGCTACACCCGCCTGGTGCAGCTGCTCCAGGACTTTCAGGGCCGCATCCTCGGTGCCTGCTCCAGCCTGCACCACGAATGCTGCCGGCACGGGCATCTCCGGCGCGCCTATTTCGCGCTCTTGAAGATTGAGGATAATGCGCTCCAGGCCCGTGCCGAAGCCGACCCCCGGCACTGCCGGTCCGCCCAGTGCCTCCGATAGTGCATCATACCGTCCCCCGCCGCCCACCGTGGACTGTGCGCCCTCTTGGCCCTCCGGAAGGAACTCGAACACGGTACGCGTGTAGTAATCCAGCCCGCGGACTAAGTAGGGATCGATCTGATATTTCAGACCAAGCAGATCGAGGCCGCGCAGCACCTTGTCCCAGTGATCGAGACATTCACCGCAGAGGTAGTCGATGAGACGGGGCGCGCCCCGTAGCACGCTCTGGCTCTCGTGTTCCTTACTATCCAGCACTCGCAGCGGATTTCGTTCGATGCGCTCGAGGTCGCGGGGGCCCAACTGAGCCTGGTGATCTTTCAGATAGCCGACCAGGTCAGCCACGTAGTTCGGCCTGCAGGTGCGATCGCCGATGGTGTTGACATGCAGAGAGAGTTCGCACAATCCCAGGCTGGCGTAGAAACGGTGCAGCAACCCGATCATCTCGACATCGACGTAGGCGTCGTCACTCCCGATCGCTTCGCATCCAAACTGATGGTGCTCGCGCAGCCGCCCCTTCTGAGGCCGGTCGTACCGGTAGATGCGCTCCAGGTAATAGAGTTTGACCGGTTGCGGTTGGCGGCTCATACCGTGCTGCAGGTAGGCGCGCATGATAGGCGCTGTGCCCTCGGCGCGCAGGGTCAGGTCCTCGCCGGCCCGATCCTGGAAGGTGTACATCTCCTTATCAACTACATCGCTGCCTTCCCCGGAAGTGCGCGCGAACAGACCGGTTTCGGCAAACGTCGGGGTCTCGATGCGATCGTAGCCATAGAGAGATGCCGACTCGCTGGCCCGACGTGTGACGAAATTCCAGTAGGGCCACTCTAGGGGCAGAATGTCGCGAGTGCCACGTGGCGTGCTGTACATAGTTCTGTTTGCGAAGGAGTCGGAAGCGTGAGCGGGACGGGCTCTCGGCCAGAAAACATGTTCCGCCGCGCGGCACGGCGTCTTTTCAGTCTAGATGGCTCGCGGTACAATGACCGATACAAGGAGGTGAGATGCACCTGAAACCTCGTTCGCTTGGCGTCCTCTTGGCGGGACTGCTCGTCGCAAGTACCGCCGGCCAGGCTCTCGCCGCCAACTCGCTGGCGCGGGCCGCACTCAAGCGCAGCGACGCTCCGGCTGGCTTCGGCCAGTCTCACCTCAAGCTCTATCACCACTTCGTCTCCAACATGACGGTTATGACCAAGGTCGGCCCCGTCACCCAACCGGCCAGTTGTCCTTTGCCCGCTAGCCTCTCTGATGATGGCTGGCGCAGCGGGATGATACAGGTCTTTGACAGTCCGAAGTCCGATTGGACCCTGGAAGCGTGTGGCAGTAGCTTCGCCGGCCAGAAAGATGCGCGGCGAGCCTACAAGATGCTGAAGACGTCGCTCGTGCGGGCTCCCATCGCCACGGGTCTGGCAAAGCATCTCGGCGGCAAGGTCGGAGACCAGGCAGACGCTTCGGTGCGCAGTGCCAAGTCTTGTGTTTGCGTCCACGTTCCAGATCTGCGTCTCTATCAGCTGGTGTACCGGCAGGGAGACGTCGTGCTGAGCGTAGCGTACGGGGGCCCGGACCGTTTCAGCCCGGCCGACTTCTTTCGCATGGTCAGACGCGCCGATCACCGAATGGCCTGAGGGCTAACCGTTCCATGACCAGCAGGCCCTGGAGCAAGGCTCTCGTCGTCGGCGCCTCCTCGGGTATAGGCGAAGCGCTTGCTCGTGAACTGGCAGCCGGAGGGGCGGATGTGGCATTGGTTGCGCGCCGTGCCGACCGCCTCGACGTCATCGCCGGCGAGATCGGTCCGGGTAACGGTCTGGTCTTCCCTCACGACGTGAGGGACGTGGCCGGGATTCCCGACCTCTTTCAGCGCATCACGGACGACCTGGGCGGCCTGGACCTGGTGATCTACTCTTCCGGAATCATGCCGTCTGTCGAGCTCGACGAGTTCTCGACCGAGAAAGACATCGACATCATCGACACGAACTTTGCTGGAGCCGTGGCATGGCTCAACCAGGCGGCGGACCGGTTTGGTCGCGCCGGACGCGGGACGATTGTGGGAATCTCGTCAGTGGCAGGCGATCGCGGTCGGGCGGGTAATCCTGTGTACAACGCCAGCAAGGCGGCCCTGACCTCGTATCTCGAATCGCTGCGGAATCGGCTGGCCGGGCGCGGCGTTCGTGTGGTCACTATCAAGCCGGGGCGAGTCAATACCGCAATGCTCGGCGACAATCGCTCACCTCTTTCGCTCGGGGTAAGTCCGGGGGGCGTGGCCGGCCATATTCTGAAAGCTGCAGCGGGCGGAAAGCGGGTCGTCTACGTGCCGGGCTGGTGGCGGCCCATCATGCTCGTTGTCCGCTTGCTTCCGGCGCAGGTCATGGAACGGCTAAAGGCTTGACTCCCACCCCGGCCCCAGGCTCTAGACTGGAAGCCGTCGACGGCTGGGCCATGGTGCGGCGTTCCATGGGCTATGTGTTTCGTCCTTCAACCGTCGAGGGCATTCAACGTGTTCTGGCGGAAGCGGAGCGAGCCGGAAAGCCTGTCGTGCCGCGGGGCAGCGGGTACAGCTATGGTGACGCTTCGATTTTGAACGAAGGAATTGTGCTGGATCTTACCCGCATGCGGCGGGTTCTCGAGTGGGATCCATCCGGTGGACGTATCCGGCTGGAACCGGGCGTCACTGTCCGCCAGCTCTGGCAGACGGTGCTTGAGGATGGCTGGTGGCCGCCCGTCGTCCCCGGCGCGATGTATCCCACGCTTGGGGGCTGCGTCTCGACCAACGTCCACGGAAAGAACAACTGGCGGCTTGGGACGATCGGCGATCACATCGAAGCGCTCGAGCTCATGCTGCCCTCGGGGGAGATCAGCTTCATAGATCGAGAAAGCGGACCAGATCTGTTGAGAGCGGTGATCGGCGGCGCGGGAATGCTCGGCGTAGTCACCAGCCTTACCTTGCAGCTGCAACCTGTGCCGTCCGGCCTGTTGGAGATTGAACAAAGTGCGGCGCCGAATCTCGACGCCATGTTCGATGCCTTTGAGCAGCGGCTAGACCGGGCGGATTACCTGGTTGGCTGGATAGATGCGTTTGCTCGCGGGTCAAGCCTTGGCCGAGGCCTGGTGCAGAGTGCCGCCTACGTCCAGGATGACATTCACCCGCTGCAGAAACTGCGCGCCTCCTACCAGGATTTGCCCGACACGATCCTGGGCATGGTTCCGCGCTCTCAGCTTTGGCGCGGCATGAGGCCGCTGGTCAACGACACCGGGATGTCCGCTATCAACCGGGCCCGATACGGTATGGGCTCGCTTCGGTCCGGGCGGACTCTGCGGCAACCTCACGCCCAATTCCACTTTTTCCACGATTTTGTTCCCAACTGGAAGCGCTCGTTCTGGCCCGGCGGGATCGTTGAATATCAGATCTTCCTCCCCGCGGATACGGCTCGTTCCGCGTTTGGCGACATGCTGGAACGCTCGCAAGCCGCCGGTCTCTACCCATATCTGGCCGTGTTCAAACGTCACCGGAGCGATTCGTTTCTCCTGAGTTACGGTGTCGACGGATACTCACTGTCGCTGGATTACCATCTGACGGACGCGAATGAGCAGCGGCTACGGTCGTTTCTGGAGCGGAGCACGCGCGACGTGGTGC
>JBOGSL010000114.1:0-1529 GCA_050695395.1 Chloroflexota bacterium
CCTCCCGACGAGGGTCTGGCCGAGGGCGACGGTTACGTGGTCAACAGCGTCAACCTCGCCTTCACCGTCTACAACACCAGTGGGGTGACCCTGGGTGGACCCTTCAGCGTCGACGCCTTCTTTGGCCATCCCCAGGCCTTCACCCACGGCAGCCTGACCAGTGACCCCCGGGTGTACTTCGACCCCTCCACCGGGCGCTGGTTCTCCACGGTGCTGGAGGAGTTCTCGGCGCCGGCGACCCCGGCCTCCCAGGAGGACATAGCGGTCAGCCGGACCTCGAACCCGCTGGGCAAGTGGGACATCTACCACATCAACTCCACCGATCCCAACGACAGCGGCTGCCCGTGCTTCGGTGACTACCCGATCCTCGGGATCGACGCCTACAACTTCTACCTGGAAACCCAGGAATTTTCGATCAGCGGGACGGCCTACAACGGGGCCCAGATCTACGCCCTGCCCAAGGCCGCGCTCGAGTCCGGGGCCAGCACCGTCAAGCTGGTCCACTACGGCAACCTGTCCATCGCCGGGACGCTCTCGTACCACATCCAGCCGGCGGTCAACCCCTACGCGACGTCGGAATTCTTCCTGATGTCGCTGGACCCCAATGGCACCTTCGACAACCGGCTCTCGGTGTGGGCGATCTCCAATCCCTCGGTGGTCGCCACGGGCGGAGACCCCACCCTCTCGGCGATGGTTATCAACAGTGAGACCTATGGGTTCCCGGTCAACGCCGTCACCCCTCGGGGGTTCAACGGCTTCACCGGCGAGCCCACCAGCGGTCTGGTGACTGCCGACTTCGACGCCATGGAGCAGGTGCAGAACTTCGACAACAACCTATACGGGACGCTGAACACCGCGGTCACCATCCCCGGCGATACCAGCGAGCGCGACGGGGTGGCCTGGTTTGAGATTCATCCCACCTTGTACGGCGGAGTGTTGAGTTCGGCCACCATGGTGGCCCAGGGATACCTGGCGGTCGCGGGAGAGTACCTGCTCTACCCGGTGATCGCGCACAACAGTCAGGGCGACACCGCCCTCGCCTTCTCCTACGGCGGACCAGGCACCTACCTCAGCTCCGGCTACGCAGTGATGACTTCCGCGCAGACCACTTTCGGCCCGGTGCAGACCGCCGCCTCCGGGGTGGCCCCGGACAACGGCTTCACCGGCACTGCCGAGTTCGGTGGGGTGGGGCGCTGGGGCGACTACTCCGCCTGGGCCCTCGATCCCTCGGGCAACTTCTGGCTGGCGACCCAGTACATTCCCGGCAACGGCGACTACGTCGCCAACTGGGGCAATCGGGTGTTCGAGGTGGGCGGTTAGGGCCGCCCTCGGGAGACGGTCGACCGGGTCCGCCTAGGGCGGGCCCGGCCTGGCCGGTCCTCCAACTGAGGAGCTCTGGCCGGCGGCAGTGGGGAGGAGACAGATGAGGTGGACACGGGCGTTGATGCATCGCGCCGGGGACTCCCGTGACCGACGGCGCCTCCACCTCCCCGCTCGGACCGCCGCCGCCGCCCTGCTGGCGGCGGCGG